>CAZRNU010000072.1:0-14443 GCA_964601515.1 uncultured Bacteroidales bacterium
GTTTCGCCATCATCGTAGCTGATTCGTAGGGTTAGGCCATTATTCCAGTAAAGGGTATCATCTGCTGCATCGGGAAATATCCACCAAGCAGGTATATTCCCTTGGTAATCCTGTATCCCCACAATATTGCTTTTGGTTAGGGTACGACCGTAATCCTTGGTCTTAACCAGCATAATATAAACCATGCCGGTATTGTTTATGTACCAAATTGTGGGGAAGTAAAACTCTCCTTCATGGGAGCCCCTTTCCAACCACTGGGATTCCGCAGAATTGCTAAGGGCAAAGAGAAATAGTAAAAAAACAATACTATGTTTCATAATAAATTTATTTTTAGTTAATAATTAGTTTTCCTGTTTTAATGATTAGGTCATCAGCAGTAAACCGGTAAATATACATGCCCTACTAAATATCGAGTGAAAATTAGTTAAACAAAATATAAAATGCAAAAAAAAGTTAATAATTTTCGTTTAATTGTTTGTAAGGGACTATTAACAATGAATTATCTGAACTTTTACAGATTGCTGAAGAAATACTAACACGGGGCTGAAACCCCGTATTATCAGATTCTGGGCACAAACAGCAGATAAAATCTGAATTGATGAAACATTATGAGACGCGCCTAAAATGGCGCGTCTGTACAACAACAAACCGCTCTCTTCGTTGCGCTGACAATAAACATTTTTGCAATTAATAAACGGTGTAGCGCAGCGCCTGAATTCATGCTGCAATTGTTTCTATAGACATTTCGCTCCTCTGGAGCTAGTGGATTGTGCAGATTGAAAAGATTGAAGATTTGTAAGATTGAAGGTTTATCTCATTAATTAAAAACTTAATTTTACAGTCGATTATGATTTTTCTTAAAAAGGATTTAACGCAATGCAGAAAAAGATAGAACTTATATTAAATGAAGCCATTTCAGAAATAATTAGCTCAGAATTTGGGCAAGAAATTTCCAACCAAAGCATAAGTATTCAGAAAACAAGAGAAGAATTTGAGGGAGACTTTACTTTAGTTGTTTTTCCATTTTTAAAAATATCAAAAAAATCACCAGAGCAAACTGCTGAAATTATTGGTCAGGCATTAATGAATAAATGCAATACTGTTGCATCTTACAACGTAATAAAAGGATTTTTGAACATTTCATTAAAGAATGAATACTGGATTGACTTTCTAATCGAAAACAATAATAACAAGTCATTTGGGTATTTGAATGAAACTAAAAACAGTAATCCGGTTGTAGTGGAATTTTCATCTCCAAACACGAACAAGCCATTACATTTAGGACATGTTCGAAATAATTTACTTGGTTATTCAGTAGCAAAAATACTTGAGGCAGCAGGCAATAAGGTTTATAAAGTAAACCTTGTGAACGACAGAGGAATACACATTTGCAAATCTATGCTTGCTTGGAAAATGTTTGGAAATGGAGAAACACCTAAGACATCAGGGAAAAAGGGAGATAAACTTGTTGGGGATTACTATGTAAGGTTTGAGACAGAGTTGAAAAATCAAGCTAACTCTATAATGAGTGAAAAAGGCATTAGTGAAGATGAAGCAAGAAAAACTGCTCCATTAATGAATGAAGCCCAGAATATGCTGTTGAAATGGGAGAATAAAGACCGAGAGACAATAAATATCTGGGAAACAATGAATGGTTGGGTTTACGAAGGGTTTGATATTACTTATAAAAGAATGGGCGTTTCATTCGACAAAATATACAAGGAATCTGAAACATATTTGCTAGGTAAGGAATTGGTAAAAGAAGGATTAGAAAAAGGTGTATTTATTAAAAAAGATGATGGCTCTGTATGGGTTGATTTAACAGATGAGGGACTTGATGAAAAATTGCTTTTACGTTCGGACGGAACATCTGTTTATATAACTCAGGATATAGGCACCGCTCAACTCAGATACGACGATTTTAATCCTGAGAAAATGATTTACGTGGTTGGCAATGAACAGAACTATCGCTTTTCCGTATTGCAAAAAATGCTTAAAAAATTAAACAAAGCATACGCTGATTCATTATATCATTTATCATATGGGATGGTTGAACTGCCTCAGGGAAAAATGAAATCAAGAGAAGGAACTGTAGTTGATGCAGATGAATTAATGGATGAGATGACATTAAATGCGAAATCAATTACTGAAAGCTTAGGAAAAATTGATGGGTTTACTGATGAAGAGAAGACAATCTTGTTTGACACAATTGGGCAAGGAGCATTAAAATACTTCATACTAAAAGTAGATCCTAAAAAAAACATGATGTTTAATCCGGAAGAATCTATAGATTTTAACGGAAATACGGGGCCATTTATACAATACACACATGCAAGGATATTCTCGATTTTACGTTCTGCCGGATTAGATAAAATTGAAGGAATCACAATTGATTTGTCTCCGGAAAAAATAAATAAAAAAGAACTAAAGCTTATAAAATCGCTTTATGAGTTTCCTCAGATTATTCAAGATGCTGCCAAAGAACTTAGTCCGGCCATGATTGCTAATTACACTTACGATTTATGTAAAGATTTCAATCAGTTTTATCACGAATATTCAATATTAAACGAACCGGACAAAAGCATTAGTAACTTCAGAATAAAGCTATCATATCTAACAGCAAGTACAATTAGAAACAGCATGCATTTATTAGGGATAAAGGTTCCCGAAAGAATGTAAGTACAACAGCTTAGTTTTTACACTAACTAATTATTGCGGCATAAATATAGGACCGTCGAATCCAAGTGGAATTCCCAAATACATCCACAAAATAAGCAGTGCAGTCCATGCAATAGTAAGGAATATTGTATAAGGTAACATTGTTGAAATAATTGTCCCTATACCATATTTTTCATCATATTTTTGGGCGAAAGTTACAATCAGTGCAAAATAACTCATCATTGGAGTAACAATATTTGTAACTGAATCTCCGATACGGAAAGCAGCCTGAGTAAGACCGGGGTGATAAGGCGGATCTATAAGCATCAGCATTGGAATAAAAACCGGAGCCATTATTGCCCATTTTGCAGATGCGCTTCCCATAAACATATTTATAAATGCAGAAAGAAGCACAAATGCGATTATAAGAGTTGGGCCTGTTAAGCCAATACTTTGCAAGCCATTTGCACCTTTAATTGCAAATATTATCCCTAAATTACTGTAGTTAAAGAAATACACGAATTGAGCAGCAAAAAACACGAGAACAATATATCCGCCCATACCACTCATTGACTGTGTAATAAATTTTGCCACATGCTTATCCGACTTAATTGTTCCGGCAACAATACCATATATTAAACCCGGAATGAAGAAGAATAAAAGAATAGCTATTATAATTCCATTAAAGAAAGGTGATCTGAGAATTGACCCGGTTTCAGGATGTCTCAAAATACCATTTTCGGGTATAATAGTTAATGCCAGAAGAACAATTGTTATTAAAAGGCCATATCCCGCCCAGCGCAATCCTTTCTTCTCTTTGTGCGTAAGCTGTTCGATAGGTACTTTATCTACATTACCTTCATACTTGCCTAGTCGCGGTTCAACAATTCTTTCAGTAACCCAAGTACCAAGTACAACAATTAGAAAAGCCGAAACAGCCATGAAAAAATAGTTAACAGCCGGATTAACAATAATTTCAGGATTTATCATTTGCGCAGCCGATTCACTAATCCCTGCTAGAATAGGATCAATCGACCCAATAAAAAAGTTTGCACCAAATCCCCCGCTAACTCCAACAAATGCAGCCGCAAGTCCTGCCATTGGATGCCTACCTAAAGCATGAAAAATCATTGCTCCAAGAGGAATTAATATTACATATCCTGCTTCAGAAGCCAAATGAGATACAAGTCCCGCAAGAACAATAGAACCGGTAATCAATTTTGGAGGAGAACTAATTACTAACGACCTAATCATTACGGTAAATAATCCTGAGCCTTCAGCGACTCCAATACCAACCATCACAACCAAAACGTACCCCAAAGGAGGGAATCTTAAAAAATTATGGGTAATATTTTCGTATATCCATCTGAAACCATCACCACTTACGAGGCTATTAACACTAATAATACTTCCATCAACAGGATGCACAGCCTGAACAGACAATAAAGAAGCAATCCAGCTTATCAACACAACAAATACTGCCAATAAGGCAAATAATGTTGCCGGATGAGGAAGTTTATTTCCGATTACTTCAACATAATCCAAAGATTTTGTAAATACCTTTTTTAGACCACTTTTAAATTTTTTCATTAGATTTCCCATATATCAAGCGTTTTCAAGACTTATATTAGACTCATTTTTTATTTTGAGCGACAAAGATAAAATTTTTATTATAACTTGACCTTCGTATAATTACTGAATGAAGTTGATTATTTTATCTTCTAACTTATGTAATTTTCTATATTTGTATAGACTAAATTCACAAACCGAATCATAATCAAATTATGCGAAACATCATTATAATCATAGCTTTTTCTTTAGCTATTATAACTCAAAGCTGCGAAAAAAAAATAAAAACAGCAGCCGAACAGGAAAATTTTACAAGAATTACACTATCTGAAGAAGTAGTTGAGTTTTCAAATAAAATATGCACCAAATATGACTTTTTGAAATGCAAAATCATTGGCCATACACTTACAGGTAAAGAACTAATCGCGATTAATGCAAGCAATGGAAATTCAGAAGACAAACTAAAAGTTTTAATTTTTGCGCAACAACATGGCAATGAACAAAGCGGGAAAGAAGCGCTGTTGCTAATCCTAAGAGATATTCACAAGAACCTTCACTGGCTTGACAAACTTGATTTTTGGATTATTCCTCAGCTTAATCCTGACGGAGGTGATAAAAACGAAAGGCTAAACGCACAAGGAATAGACTTAAACCGCGACCATGTTTTGTTAAAAGCAGAAGAAACTAGAGCTATTCATAATCTGTTTCAAGAAATTATGCCACATGTTACAATAGACATTCATGAATATAATCCATTCAGGGAGTCGTGGCAAAAATTTGGCGGCTATAAAGTTTTTGATGTACAGGTAGGAATACCAACCAATATAAATGTATCCGAAAAAATTCGCACTTACGCTCTAAAAGAGGTGCTGCCTGTAATTGAAAACCATCTTAACAATAATAGGTTCAGCTTTCACAATTATTTAGTCGGGCCTGTGCCCACTGAAGGTAGAATTAGGCATTCAACAGTTGACATTAACGACGGTAGACAAAGCTTTGCAATTTTAAATACCCTATCATTTATTTATGAAGGAATTAATGGAAGAGACGGATATTTGGAGAATCTGGAACAGAGAACTTTTGGGCAATACGAGGCATTATATGCTCATATTAATTTTTTAAATGATAATGCAGGTATAATAAAAACAATGGTTGACGAAAACAGAAATATGCTTATTAATGCTAATATTGAAGAGATAATAAGCATAAGAATGGACCATTTTCCGGGTGAAAACCCACTAATATTGCATTTGCTTACATCTACAACAAATATAGACACTATAGTTGTTGTAGAAAATTACCATCCTGTTGTAAAATCACTTCAGGAAGTATCAAGACCAAAAGGATATTTAATTCCTGCAAAAGATTCATTAATAATTAATCTATTGCATAAACATAAAGTCAGATATTCCGATTATGCGAATGATGAAAATCATAAAATATTTGCATATAAGATTATGGATATTGATACTGTAATTATTGAAGAGCTAAGCAATCTTTATCCAATCATTAAAAAAGAACAAGTTAAACTATTGAAAGACAATTATATTTATATACCAACTGCACAATTACATTCGAATTTTTTAGTTTTAATATTTGAACCACAGTCAATGCTTGGATTATCTCAAATTGAAGATTTTAATTATTTGCTTAAAAAAGGAGAATTGTTCCCAATCTTAAGAGTTGAGTAATCATTTATTGCCTTAAGGCACAAAAAACATAACATCAATAAACGATGGAAATAATTGCCTGGCTAGGAGTTTCTCACGGAATATTTGCAGCATTACTTATGCTGACAAAGAAAGAGAGAAATGTATCAGACCAAATACTCACATCCTGGCTTTTTTTATTGGCTATTGAGTTTTTAAGTTGTGCAGTTGACATTAATGTATTTGGAGAACCGCTTTTATCAAGTTCGTTTTTATTGTTCAACCCGGCATTTTACCTTTATGTAAAATCACTAACAAAAGAATCATATAAGCTTAAAACCATACACCTTCTTCACCTTTTACCATTTTTAGCATTTAAGATCTCCGCATATTTTATTCAAGAACCTTATACTTTAACATCATTTTTCAAAGTAGATTCTACATTATGGTATAGATTGGCATTTTCTTTCTTATCATTAGTATCGTGGATTTTTTATAACTCTGCCAGTGCCGTTTTAGTTTTTAACCATAGAAAAAAATTGAAAAACGAATATTCAACTCTGGATGCGGGCAGAAAAATGGGATGGTTATTATTTGTTGTAGTTTTATATAACCTTTATTGTGGGATAGCTGTGGCAATTGGAGTATTTGCTGTTTTGATGAATGTATCATTGCCTGTTACGCCAATATATATATACTCTGCAATGCTAGCTTTTGTTTATATATTTGGATTTTATGGTCTTATACAGAAATCTGTTTTCGTAGAAAACATCAATGGTGCTGATGACGAGAAATATAAAAAATCAACTCTCACAAAGATTCAGAAATCAAAGATTAAGAGCAAAATTCTTGATTATTTTGATACCGAAAAGCCTCATCTTAATCCTGAATTCAGCATGAGTTTGCTTTCAGAAAAACTTAAAATCCCAAAGCATCAAATTACTGAAGTATTAAGCATTGAGATAGGGAAAAACTTTTTCACCTTTGTTAATGAATATAGAGTTGAAGAAGTAAAAAAATATCTGAAAAATAAAAGAAATCTATACTCAATAGAAGCAATTGGATATGAATGTGGATTTAGCAGCAAGTCTACTTTTTTTACTGTTTTTAAAAAATACACAGGACTTACACCGGCAGCATATAAAGACAGTAAATCAAAAACCAATAGACCTTAAGCTTTTCTTGTTCAGCAAATTGCGCCAAAGCTTTCTTCCCAAATTATAAGGTTCAACTTTTAACCCCATAGTATCCGAACAACAAAAAACTGTACAACTTTTAAAAGTTAGACAATATCTAATCTAACAAAATCTACATTTGCATAGATTCATATCCATCAGTGGATAAATTGTCATTATAATAACAAAGAACATATTTCACTAATTCCAAATTCGGATGAAAAAGTCAATTGTATTTATTTCAGCATTAGCAATGATTAGCTTCTCATCATTTAGTCAGGGTCTATTTGAGAGTTTAACAACATCAGATGAAAAAAGCGAAGAAAAACCATCTATTAGCCTGGGTGGTTATGTTAGAGGTTCGGCATATGGAGGGTCAGAAAGCTTCGATTATTCAACTGTTTTCGGAGAATTTGCATTGCAAGGAAATTTAAAAAAAGGCAAGACATTCTTTTATGGAGAGGTAAGGTTTTTAGATGGTTTATTTTTTAATGACAGAGAATCATACGTTGATTTAACTGAAGCTTATGCAGGATATCAGTCGGACAGGTTCTCTGCATATATTGGAAACCAGATAATATCGTGGGGCAGAACAGACGGCTTTAACCCCACAAACAACATTACTCCTGTAGATTACTTCTTTCTTACTCCCGATAATGATGATCAACTTCTATCGAACTTCTTAGTCAGAACAAAAATCAATCTTAGCCAATCTGTTGAGCTGGATTTAATTGCAATTCCATTTTTCAAGGAATCAGTTTACAGATATGATTTATTTAACATAAGCGAACAAGCAGATTTTGCAGATGCCAAGCCTATAGATAAAACTTTTAAAAACTCATCAATAGCGGCACGATTAAATTTTGAATTGTCTAAAGCCGGATTTTCGTTATCATATTTCCGAGGATATGACCCTTTTTACGGTATAAAAGTCAATAATATTCAACTATTTCCTAATGTCAGAATAAACTATATACCGACTTTTTATTTAAAGAACACAATAGGTGCAGACTTTGCAACACCAATAAATCAGACAATACTTAGAGGTGAAGCAGCATTAAACATCACCGAAAATTATAAAAACCAAATGCATATCCCAAATCCCGACATTAGCTATGTATTGGGAATAGAAAGAAACATATTCGGATATGTTGCAATATTGCAATATGTTGGAAAATACACTTTAGATTACTACGACTTAACAGAACCGATTATTACCGACCCAAATGATCAGGCAGAACTAATGCAGTATGCTTATGACATAATAAATTATGAATCTGAGTTGGTAAACAGACGAATTTTCAATCAGCAAGAAAAAACCAACCACGCCATAATGCTTATCATAAACAAGTCGTTTGCTTATGATTTGCTTGACACAAGGATTTCCGGATATTACAATTTCACTTCTGAGGAATACCTTATAAGGCCTGAGATAAGCTATAAATTAACAGATGAGCTAAGCTTGTCGGTTGGTGCACATTTAATGTTCGGACCGGAAAAGTCAATGTTTAATTACTCGGGAAAAGTTTTGAACGGAGGGTTTCTTAGTTTGAAAGCCTCATTTTAGTAAAATTTAAGTTTTAATTATTAAACGAGCATGATTCGTTAAGCACAAACACGGATGAAAATCATCATGCGAGTTCCATCCAACAAGTTAAAAACAAATTATTTTACGGATGAAATTAAGCCCTTTTATATTGAAATACAGAATTTGGTTAATTGTAATACCAATTGCTTTGTCTTTATTGATGGCATTACCCCTTAAGGATGCCAGAATAAATTCAGACTTAATGGAATATCTTCCCGACGACATTGAAGCAAAAATAAATATGGATAAGCTTAATGATGTTTTTGGGAAATACGACCCTGTAATAATTATTGTTGAATCTGAAGATGTTTTATCCCAAAGTACTCTTGAAAGACTAAATGAGATAAACAGAAAACTCAAACAATCTACTGAGATTGACAATCTAATTTCAATTTTTGAATCAAAATATATAAGAGGTGAAGATGGAATGATGCTGGTTGATCCTGTAATTAGAAGAATTCCAAAAACTGAAAATGACAAGGAATTTCTGCGAGAACAGATAAAAGACAATGAATTAGCTTACAAGCTGCTTGTTTCTGAAGATTTCAGATACACAATTATGATATTGAATATTACAGATGGGATATCTGATGCTGAGGCAATTAAAACTATTTACAGCATAATTGAGCAATTTCCGGGAGAAGAAAATTTTTATTTAAACGGGCTGCCATTTCTCAGGGATGAAATTCAGAATCTGGCAACGCGAGACCTGGCAATACTGTTCCCATTGGGAATGATCATTATGATAACATTTCTATATATATCTTTCAGGCAACTTAGAAGTGTTTTACTGCCTTTTTCTGTTGTACTAATGTCTATTATTGTTTCAATGGGCTTAATGCCTCTGTTGGGTTATGAACTTAGCATGATAGCCGTTTTAGTTCCAATTTTGATGATATCAATTGCAAACAATTACGGAGTACATATAGTTGCTCGCTATCAGGAAATCAGAATGCAAAATCCTGATTGGAATATGAAGCAAATCACTGCAGAAACCATTTCACTTTTAAACATTCCTATTATCCTTACTGCTCTAACGACAATTGTTGGAATTTTAGGTATGGCAGCACACATTATGATACCCGCAAAACAAATGGGAATTGTTTCTGCAGTTGGAATTGGGTTTGCTTTGTTGCTAAGCATTTTCTTTATACCTGCATTAATGTCATATATGAAAAAAGGCAATCCAAATAAATACAGCAATGGAGGAAAGCCATCCATTATTGACAAGATACTTGTTTGGGCAGGAAAAATCACTACAGAATCACCTAAGAAAGTTATTATTACTTTTTTGGTCTTCTTTATAATTTCCGGCATTGGAATTTCACGACTAACAGTAAGCATAAATCTTGAATCTATGCTGTCTTCAAGCCATCCAATGCAAAAATCCACAAAAATTGCAAATGAACATTTCGGAGGAACCAAGAACCTTTCTGTTCTTTTTATGGGCGACATAAAAAGCCCTGAAGCAATGCAGAACATAGATTATTTCGGCCAAGAGCTCGAGAAAATTCATTTGGTAAAGAATGTAAATTCAATTGCAAAAGTTATAAAAATCATAAGTAAAGCTTTAAACGATCCCGGAGATGAGTATTATGGAATAATACCCGACAATAGAGAAGCTATTGCTCAGTACATCGAATTTTACAGCATGAGCGGCGATCCTGAGGATTTTGAAAGAATTGTTGATTTCGATTATTCGAAGTCATTGCTTAACGTTCAGTTTAAAGCAAAGGATATAAATGATTTCAACCTGGTTAAAAACAAAATTGATGAATTAATATCGCAATCAGACTTTGCTGTTCTGCAATCGGGTCAACCTATGGTTGAAATTGAAATGGCAGAAGCAATTCTAACCGGACAAATTTATTCGTTATTATTTGCTCTGTTTGCTATTCTTATATTGCTGTGGATTATCTTCAGATCCATTAAGGCCGGATTGTTAGGCAGTTTGCCTTTATTGCTTTCAATAATTTGCAACTTCGGACTAATGGGTTGGTTGGGAATTGAGCTTGACATTGCAACTTCTCTACTTTCTTCAATTGCTGTGGGGATTGGAGTTGACTACACTATCCATCTTTTCTGGAGGCTGAAACAAGAAAGATCTAAAGGAAGCGACATTAAAGAAGCTGTAAAAACAACCCTTTCAACAACGGGAAGAGGAATTTCAATTAATGCATTATCAGTTTTGATAGGGTTTTCCGCTCTTTTCTTTTCCGGATTATTTATACTTAAAACATTTGCATTCCTAATAATTTTCTCAATACTTGTTTGCTTGATTGGCGCATTAATCTTGATGCCTTCAATCTGCGTAATAAGCAAGCCTAAGTTTATTGATTAATGCAATATTTAGTATGTGTGTTATGATGTAAAAGAAAAAGAAGCTTCAGATTTTGCATATTAAAATTGGAAAATATTTATAAATGATATAAAACCTTAAAAAACAAAAACTATGAAACGAGCATTTTTTATTTCAGCAGCTTTCGTTTGCCTTGTAATATTTGTTAAAGCAAACAATGCAAGGGATATAGCAGAGAAAGCATCAAATTCAATTGAATTTACTTCAATGGAAATGTCATCAACATTAAAAATTTCCGACAATAAAGGGAATGTAAGAGAAAGACAGGTTGCAGTTGCCACAAAAAGATTTGGAGATACTTACAAAACAATGATTAGGTTTTTGGCTCCGGCAGATGTAAGAGGAACATCTATGCTTATATATGACTATGAAGAGAAGGGAGATGACATGTGGATTTATATGCCATCAATGAGAAAAACCAGAAGAATTGTAAGCAGTGAAAAAGGAAGAAGTTTTATGGGGTCGGAGTTTACTAATGCCGATATGAGTAAACCAAATTTTGAAGATTTTATATATTCATCGCTTGGCACAGAAGTTATTGAAGGAAAAGAATTCTGGAAAATAGAATCGACATGCAAAAACGAATCCTTATCTGACGAATATGGTTATAGCAGACAAGTTGCTTACATTGAAAAAGGCACATATCTCACTCACAAGGTAGAGTATTATGACATTCATAACAAGTTGCATAAAGTAATGACGATTTCAGATTTTCGCAAACAATCAAACGGAGTATTTTTTGCCTATTATATGGAAATGAATAATGTTCAAAATGGCAGAAAATCGGTTATGACAGTAAGCCAATTTCAACTTGGCTCAAATTTAAAAGAAAGTGATTTTTCAACTACCTCATTAGAAAAGCTTTAAGCAAATGTCAAAGATTGTTTTGTTAATACTGCTGTTTTTCTTAAGCATCAACAGCGTTTTGCCGCAAATTCTAAAAATTGACATAAACAACATTCGCAATAAAAAAGGAGTAATTAGGATTGCTATCTTTAAAAACTCCGAATCCTTCAATAAGGATGAAGCATTTATATCAAAGATATTATGCAAAAAAACCATTGAAAACGGGCAACTTGCAATTGAATTTGAAGATATCCCTAAAGGCGTTTATGGCATAGCCGTTCTCGACGACGAAGATGAGAACGGCTCAATGACATATAATTTTTTCGGATATCCACTTGAAGGTTGCGGGTTTTCAGACTATTATCATACAGGGATACTTCGTCCAAAGTTCGACAACTTCAAATTCCACTTTAAGGAAGATAAAACAGTGGTAGTAAAAATAAAGTATTACTGATTTGAGGTTAAAACGCTATTGACACAAGTGAATTGGGGGTTAAGACAGGTCCAAAGGACTGTCAATCGCAGGATTCATTGTGTCCATTATTAACTTTTTTATTCTGATGTTTTTTTACACTTCAGTTTTGGCGATTTTTTTATCGGCACATATTATGGAGCCAGTCAGTTTTAACAAAGAAAGAGCAGATAGGGAAATATTGGTAAAAGTTATATTTTTATTAAGAATCGAATAGAAACAGAGAGCCATTTGTAGTATTAACTTTGTTAAAAAACAGGAGCCCTAATAAAATCAATTGTTTATTAAATGAAAATTCACAAATTAATATAACTTAAAATTGCACACTTTGTATGTGCTTAGTCGAAATGTCAATGTATCTTTGGCTCGAAAACATACTTCTTTTTCTCTTGCTCCATTCATTTAGCCTCTCTGTAATCACCTGATTATCAAATGATTTTTGTTTATTTGAAATATAATCAACTGAGGAAAGTAATTCAAGTGCAAAATCCGAATAAAATCCATTTAAAAAGGTGATAGTTTTTTCAGCAATGCTTTGTAACTCTTTTTTGCTTTCAATATAATCATTAACAGACTCATACTCATCTGCAACCAATGTAATAGGTTCAAAGGGTTTTTTGCTCATGTCGCTATATCCAATAATATAACTTCCATTAAGAACGTTCAAAATATATCTCACTTTTCCTGAATATGGGCCATAAAAGTTTTGTTTAAATTCAAGTTTAAAATATTTTTCTGCTCCAAATCTCTGAAGAAAATAACAGACTTTTTCACTCGAAAACTCAGAAACATATTCGCCGTTTTTAACCAAATCATAAAGAACATAAAGCAATAATGCTCGTGCATCAGTCAGCTTTACTCTTTCTTTTTTTAATTGTTCGATTATTTGAGATGTCGGTTCAAAAACCAGGATTTCAATGTCTAAGTGAGATAGTTTTTTTTCTATAATCTTTTTCACTCGCTCCCATTCTAAACCACCATTTCCTGAACTAAGTGGATGAATAGCCACGCATTTTAAGTTGTATTCTTTTATTATTTTTATCAAATCATCAAGGCCTGCTTCAATATAGCTATATTCAGAAGGTTTTCTCCAGTCTTGTTTAGTGGGAAAATTAATAATAATTTTTTCTCCTGAATTAAGGTTGCTGTCTTTTGTTACCAGGAGCTTCCCAATTACCATTTTGTTGTTTTTGCAGGCTTCAGAATATTGTCGGAAATTGTTTGGAAATGCTTTTTTGAATTGCAAAGCAATTCCTTTGCCCATTATACCCATGGTGTTAACCGTGTTTACAAGAGCCTGTGCTTTACTTTCTAAAATATTCCCTTTCAAATAATTTATCATATTTGTTTTTTTTAAAAGTAACAATTCTCAATTACTTTAATTTTTGCTTCATCTACTCCTATGTCAATTAACCTATTCTTAGCAATAATATTGTAGCACCCATATCCAATAATAAAGTCTGGTGGCACATCACCTAATATTAAGCATTCAGCCTGCTTTTTTCTTTTTAGATTCAAATTTTCTTGACCGCTCCAATATGGTGCCTTAACTGCATCCCAATCTATGATATTGGGAAGTTCAGAAACCTTTGTGTGGTCAAAAAAACTAGTAAAATTGTCAGTTGCGTGCCCATCACAAAAATAATAGGTTAAACTTGAATTTATTATTAAACTTAGTGAGCAAGCAAGATAGACAATATCTTCTGCTTTTGTCGCTTGCTCTACAAAGTTTCCTCCATGCTGAATAACGTATAACATAGGCATTTTTAAGCCAAAATAAAAAGGAATGAAGTCTCCCAAAATTATAGTATTAGCATTAATATCATCCCAAACACCATTGTCAATTCGCACTACTTTTGCTTTCCTGTTATCAATTAAGCTTACATCTCCGATAGTTATGAAATTTGGATTGGAGTTATGCGAATTTTTATGAGTAATTCCGAATTTTAGAATATGTGGTATATTCTCAATATGAGTCATTCGATAAATTTTAATTTGCCCTAACTCCATAAAAAACAAATTTACACTCTTTCTATATTCATTTTTTGCAAGCACTTTCTAATTATTTGTTAGCGCTATACTGTTTATTCTTATCTGCTTTCAATACATTAGTATATTACAAATATA
>CAZRNU010000073.1:0-14205 GCA_964601515.1 uncultured Bacteroidales bacterium
AGTCGTAAGTCGGCAGTCGTAAGTCGGTAAGTCGTAAATGTTAAATAAAAAAAGCCTTTTCAAATTGAAAAGGCTTTTTTTGAAGGCAGATTATCGACTAATTTACTTGTAATGGTTTCGTTAAAACACCATTTTCAGTAGTAATTTTCAATAAATACAATCCACTACTAAGTTTTGAAATATTTAATTCATATTGTTTTGCATTAACTGAATGCTCTGAAACAATATCGCCTGTAATACTAATTATAGTAACCTTGTTAATATTGACATCTGAAAGAATTGTTGTTGTATTTCTTGCAGGGTTAGGATAAATATTAATCTTTGCAACATGAAGATCATCAATCCCTGTAGTAATTAACATAAATTCTACTTTAACATCAATAGTCTGATCTAATGCTTCATAGGTATAAATGTTTGTTGTTACAGCTAAAGGAACTTCGTTTAAAATCCATCTTTTCACTTTGTATCCGGATATTGGGGTAGCAGTAAATACCACATTTTTGCCTTCTTCTACGTCATCGCCCGAAGTAATTTCAGCTCCATCAACTTCAGCAATTAGAGTTCCGTTTGAACCAAAAACACTAAATGTTACAGAATAAGTATCCGGAGGAGTAACACCCTCTTCAAACTCAACAGTAACAACTATATCTTCAGATAATCCATTTACCGTAAAAACTAAACCGGTGTAATCTTCAACAATATTACCATTTAGAACCCATTCTTTAATCTTATATCCTTCATCTGGTGTTGCCGTAAAAACGACGTCTTTACCTTCTTCTATATTATCGCCCGAAGTAATTTCCGCTCCATCAACCTCCGCGATAATAGAACCGTTCACTCCTTCAACATTAAATACAACATTATAGTAAACAGGTGATGATTGTATTTCTCCAAGGATATCAAATGGTAATCCCTGCTGGGAGTTTGTTCCAGTATCTTGGAAATTTTGCCAAACTCCGTTCAAATTTTGCAAAGCATTTCCGGTTGTAATTTCCCCAATTAGAGTTCGTGGTGGACACCAAGGACCTGATGCCAAAGAACCTGCCATAGAAACTTCAACCCAATAATTGCCCTCAGCTAGCTCAAGATCACTAATTGCGGTTACTACTAACATAATTGGTCGATTTGTTGCGGTAGCTATATCAGATTCCTGCGTTCTGTATATTTCCGACCAGGAGGTAAAAGTCATAACTCCGCCTGTCCAATAATCAGCAATTACAGTTCCACCATCATTTGGAGCTCCATTATACACTTTTAGTCTTACATCTGTGATAGAAGATGTAGTTGTTGATCCGGTTTGATATGCAAAAAAGTTAAATCCCTTAACTATCCATATTTCATCTGCAGGAATAGAAAAATCATCTGCAATAGAATTGTTATTAGCAATTTGAAATCCCCCACCTAATGTACTTAATGATAATGACGTTTGCAACACACTAGCATCATAGCCATCCATAGCCATATCAGGATGTGTAATTAATTCATGCTGAGCATATATTATGGGATAGGTTAAGATTTCATTTAATTCTACATCAACATTTAAGTCGGCGCCATCAACCTGAAAATTAACATTTTGAGCAACAAAACCTGTTGCAGTAACCACGCATGAATATGATCCATTTGATAATTCTGTTACAGCAACTCCTAAATTATTGGTAACAATGGTTCCATGTCCGGAAATATTTATGTTCGCTCCTTCAATTGCATCAGTACCATCAGAAACAAAAAATGTTACGACATATTTAGGAATAATAATTAGTTCTATATCTATATCCAAATCTGCACCATTTACTTCAAAAGTCTGACCTGTGAGGTCATAAAATCCATCAGCAGTTATCGAATATTCATAAGATCCATCGTATAATGAAATTAAAGCAACACCTGATTCATTAGTAACAAGATTACCATGGTCTGTAATTGAAATTGTTGCTCCAACAATTGGATCAACACCATCAGTTACAATAAATGTCACTATATATTCCGGAATGTTCACTAATTCAATATCTAAATCTAAATCTGCACCATTAACTTCAAAAGTTTGCTCTGTTAAACTATAAAAACCATCGGCAGTTACAGAGTATTCATAAGTTCCATCTTCTAGTAAAATTGATGCAAAGCCCGACGCATTTGTAATAAGATCATCAAATCCGACAATTGAAATCGTTGCACCCTGAATTGGATCAACTCCGTCAGTTACAATGAAATTTACCGGGTATTTTGGTATAATAATGAATTCATTATATAAACCAATAATAATATCGTTAAGTGATGTTGCCCAAACCAAATTTCCATTAGTCCAGTTTGTAGCGCCTGTCAAAAATCCGTTTTCAGGATTTATCCAATGGAAGTGTTCTCCGTTAGTGGTTGTGCTTTCATAAAGCCACCATTGACCTCCGGTTGCATAGTCCATTCTGGCAGCAATACCAATCCAATAAGTGCCGTCTTCGAGAGTCACATAATCAGGAAGATAAGCAGTTACAAAACCACTTTTTAAGTCAGTTTCACAAGGTACCGATAAGAATTCTGTAATTAAGCTCCCCGGAGATCCACCATTATCTTCATAAAAATGGACATTAATAAATTCTAACGGGCCTGAACCTGCATATTGTCCATAAGTTTTTACTTTATTAATATTCCAAGGACCACCTGTAACAACAAAGTCATCCGCAAGAATACAATCATACATATTATTTGATTCTTCAAAATCTTGTGAAGCATATCCACTAGGGCCTATACTTAACTGCTCCCAGTATGTTGTAACAGGGTCAAACATCGGTATAACTGCTGGCGGATTAATCAGCTCATTGCAAGGCTGCTGTCCGTCAGGTGTAAACCCATCACTACTGCATGGCCAATGAGGTTCGCCTGCATATCCATCACCATCATAATACCAAGAAACATTTGCATCTCCAATAATTGCTCCAGGTATAACAGAAACTAAATAATATGCACCGCACCAGTCACCACCGTTTGAGTGGTAACGTGCGTGAGCAATATTTGCAATATTATCAGCATCTAAAGTATAAGAAAAGGTACCCCAAGTACCTGCACCACAAGTGGGAGTACCATGAACCTCTACATTTGTAACTGTCCAATCATCAGGGAATTTAAGCCATACATTATATCCATATTCCCAATCCGGACTGCTAGTATAAGAATAAAAAATAAACTGTTGAGGAGTTTCGGGAATATAACCGGAGTCACCACCTTCACCCGGTGCAAACTCAACATAGGAACCTGTGAGAGATTTGGGATTACTATGTGAGTAATCAGTAATTTGTAAAATAGGTTTTTTTAATTGGACTATCGGGTTCTCCTTTTGCAGAAGGACTGCATCATCATTTGCAAAATTGTTTATACTTTGCTGCGCAAACAAACTGCCTGTCATTGTAAAATATACAATTAGAGGCAAAACATATTTTTTCATAATATATAAGTTTTAGTTGTAAGAAATAAAGTAATTGTGTGCATTAATTGAAGCGAATAATAGAAAAAGCATTTTCACATATACAAATGTAAAAAATATATAAATAAAACCATGCGATTTATTTCTATAATATATTAATATTTTTAGACGAAATGGTTTTAGATTGAATAAATTATTAATTGGTGCAAAAAATAAACATTTCAATATGATATTAACAGGGATTAATCTAACATTAAAGGAATAATACTCTTAAACTTTAAAAAGCTCAAATTAACTATTTAGTTTATTATGTAAATACCTTATAAGCTCTTGTATTTCGGGAGAGTCGATTATAATTGAAGTAATTTCATTGTCAGAGTATAATAATTTAATAACGGATGAGGTTTTAATTCTTTTTATAAGATGAAGTTGTCTGTTATTTACAGCTGCCTCGGCTAAGAAAAAAATATTCATAAATGTATCAGTATCTATAGTAACTGTTTTGGGTTCTCCACCACTATATATTCCTGAAGAACTTTCTGCCTGACTAATCGGCTCATATTTTATTCGATTGGCAAATACTTCATATATATTGTTATTAAAATCAATAAAAATAATTTTTTCCGGTGCTTCTACATTTTCAACATGATTTATTGTAATATAATTACCAATTCGGCTTTGGACATTAGGATCATCTGTATCCCATAAGCCTGATTTAATTGTTGCGTGAATTCTAACATAAGTATCTTTATAATCAGATAAACTACCTATAAACTGAGATTCTGATAATTTTATGAAGTACTTTTTATCGAAGTGAATAAAGTAATATTCCTGCATTTCAGGATGTTGCCTCCCTCCTTTGTCAACAAATGATTCTATAACAATCTTGCCACACATCCATTTATTACTTGTTTTGCTACTTGAAAAATGAATATTTGGATATGACAAGATGTTGAACGAAAGTAATAATAATGCTACTGATATGTATCTCATAATCAAAGGAGTTATATAGACGTTAAACTCATTGATTGAAAAAAAGTTACAGGAAAGTGACAGGAAAGTGACAGGTGAGTATTGGATGGAAAACATCTTCAATCTTCAATCTTCAATCTTCAATCTTCTAATCTTAAAATCTTGAATCTCCAGGCGCAATACCAATCTTCCGGGTGTTTATCAGGTGGGCAGGCAATACATTCAGTTTTAATTCTGGAATCTATTGAACTGGCAAATGTAGTGTATTCAACCAAACCTCCGGATTTACATGGATAATCATCCAGTCCTTTCCTTTTTCTGGCAGATTGCACACGGCAATCTACCATTCTAAAGACAAAGCTATTTTCTGTTTCGTCAACAATTTCCTGTTTGTTGATAAAGGCATATATTCTAAAATCCAGTGCTTTTTTTAATCCTTCCAAACCTGAGTTTTGTTGCAATCCAAGATATTTTCTAACTGACCATGCTTCAAACGGAGAGAACTGCTCCCAGGCTTTATCGTTGCAATGCTTGGCATCTGCCATATTATAAGTATTTTCAACAGCCTGAAACCAAACACCATCATTGGCGAGCCAATTAACAGAAACGCCCTCTAATAATTCTTTCAATTTTCCTTCATCCATCTTTATTAAAGATGAAGGCAGATTCTCTTCTATTTCTGATTCAAGAATTTTGGAAATTCTTTTAAGCTGAATATTGTATGAAGTGTCGAATACCTTTTGCATTATTTCAAACGCCTGTTCTGAACCAAATTTTTTCTGAACTTCTACAAACCAAAATGCATGATGCATTGCAAGCCTGTGAGAAAAGTCTAGGATTAATCTTGCGATTTCTGTTTTGGTCATGGAGTATCAGAGTTTGGGGTTTGGGGTTTGGGGTTTGGGGTTTGGGGTTTGGAGTTTCGGGTTACCTACACCTGATACCCGATACCTGACACCCGATACCCAATCTAAATATATTCTTTAACTTCTATTTCGCCTCTAAGAACCATATATCCGTTCATTGCAAGGGCGCTCATTTCGCTTTCACCAGGATACACAGTTACATTTGCTATATGCTTTACTCTTTTAATAATCTCGTCAACTATAAACTGGCTCTGTGCTAGTCCGCCTGTAATAAGAATTCCATCAACTTCACCTTCAAGAACAGCTCCCAATGCACCAATTTCTTTGGCTACCTGATAAGCAATCCCTCTGTATATTAAAGTTGCCTGCTCATCACCTGACAATACTCTTTTCTCAATATTAACGGCATCGCTAGTACCGAGATATGCTTTCATACCACCCTTTCTGTATATCTTCTGCATCAGTTCGTCTTTAGTGTATTTACCAGAGAAGCACATTTCGATTAAAGCACCCACGGGCAATCCGCCTGTTCTTGATGGAGACATAGGTCCATCGCCATTAAGTCCGTTATTTACATCTACAATCTTTCCTTTTTTATGAGCACCAACTGAAATACCTGAGCCTAGATGAGCAACTATTACATTAACATCATCATAATTCTTGCCTTGAGTATTTGCATAACTGCCGGCAACTGTCCTCTGACTTAAAGTATGCATTATACTTTTTCTGGATATTTCAGGCAAACCTGAGAGCTTTGCAATTTCATCCATCTCATCAACGCATGCAGGATCTACAATTATAGCTTTGATATCATGAACAGATTGTTTCGCTATTTCTTCTGCAATTAAAACACCTAGGTTAGATTCATGATCGGCCATAGGGTGTGATAAATCTTCAAGCATAACTTTATTTACCCTGTATATGCCACCTGTCATAGGCTTAATTACACCACCTTTACAAACTATTATTGAAATATCATTAACATCGATATCAGCTTTTTTTAATTCACTAAGCACTACTCCTTTTCTGAAACCAAATTGTTCGCGAGGTGTATTAAACTGTGCAAGTTCTTCAGAAGAATGTCTTACTGTTATCATAAAAATCTGTTCTCTGTTAGAATGAACAGACAATCTGGTGGTTTTGGATGCTGTTTTTAAGCAAAGAATTAATTGTTGCATTGGTCGGTTGATTGATTAATTATTATTCAATTTGATAAAACTACAATTCCATTGCATTGGCTAATAGCTCAGCAATATCAAGGTTGCGAACTTCTTCTTCCTTATTTTTATACTTTAATCCATCTGTAAGCATAACCATACAAAACGGACAAGAAGAAGCAATTATTCCGGCATTAGTTTCAATGGCTTCTTCTGTTCTTTCTATAAATACCTCTTTATTCCCGGGTTCAGCTTCTTTAAACATTTGCCCACCGCCGGCACCACAGCACAAAGCAGAACTTTTATGGCGTTTCATTTCAACAATATTTGCCCCCAATTGCTTAATTACATCTCTAGCTGAATCATATTCTTCATTTGCTCTTCCCAAATAGCAAGGGTCATGATAAGTTATCATTTTGTTTAAATATTCAGAGTTTTGAATATTAATTCTATTCTCATCAATCATTTTTTTTAGAAACTGGGTATGATGAATAACTTCGTATGAGCCACCAAGTTCGGGGTATTCATTTTTGAAAACATTGTAGCAATGCGGACAAATAGTTAGAATTTTTTTTACGTTATATGCATTTAAAACTTCAATATTTGTCAGAGCCATCATTTGGAAAAGCATTTCATTTCCGGCTCTTCTTGCGGGGTCTCCTGTACATCTTTCTTCATTCCCAAGAACTGCAAAATCAACATTAAGATGTAAAAGAATTTTTGTAAAAGCCCTTGTCACTTTTTTATATCTATCGTCATATGCTCCGGCACAACCAACCCAAAATAAAAACTCAGGAGATTTACCTTGTGCTGTAATTTCGGCCATAACAGGCACTTGAAGTTTATTACTATCCATTTTATTTTGATTTAAAACTTAATTCTTCAGCCCAAAGCATTCTGTCGTCTGCAGAATACTGCCATGGAGCACCATTATTTTCAATATTGGCAAATACTGAATTTATAGGACCCGGTGCTGAACCTTTTTCTAATACAAGATATCTTCTCAGTTCAAGAATAATTGCAAGTGGGTCGATATTAACAGGACATTCCTGCACACATGCATTGCAAGTGGTACACGCCCATAATTCTTCAGTACTAATTTGATCTAGTAGTGATTTTCCGTCATTAAAGTTTTTTCCTTGCTTTAAAACTTTTGGCCCAATTACTTCTACCCTATCTCTTAAATCCATAACTATTTTTCTGGGTGAAAGTTTTTTACCTGTAATATTAGCAGGGCAAGCAGCAGTGCAACGACCACATTCTGTGCAAGAGAATGCATCAAGCAAATTTTTCCAATACAAATCCTGAGCATCTTTAGCACCAAACTGACTTGTTTGTTCGATTGAACATGGGTCTGCTGACGGAAGATTAAGCATTATTTTAACCTCATTAGTAACGCAAGGAATATTCACCATTTTCCCCAGTGGAGAAAATTTTGAATAATATACATTGAAGAATGAGAAGAAAATATGAAGATGCTTAGAAAAAGTGACATAGTTCATAAATATCAAAACTCCAATAATATGAAACCACCAGCAAAATCTTTCAATAAAAATCAATGTGCCTTCAGACATTCCGGTAAATAATGGAGTAAGATAACCACTTACTAGGAATGCTCCTACTTTCGGATAATGCTCATTACCAAATGATTGAATAACAGAATCAGTAGCATTCATTATAAGTACAGAGCACATAAGAAGAATCTCTGTAATAAGAATGATATTTGCATCTGATCTCGGCCAAGAAGTCATTTCTTTGTTCCAGAAACGTTTTAGTTTTATAATGTTTCTTCTTGCAAGAAATACAACACATGCTATGATTACTGACAGAGCAAAAAGCTCAAATACAGCTATCATCATTGGATAAATATTTCCAAGAAAAGATAAAGCCCTATGAGTTCCCAAAATGCCATCAATAGTAATCTCTAGCATTTCAATATTAACAATAATAAAACCCCAGAAAACAAAAGCATGAAGTAGTCCTACCAATGGATTCTTAAAAATTTTTGATTGGGCAAAAGCAATTTTAAGAACTCTTGTAACCCTCTTTAGTCCAAATTTTAGTTTTAAAGGTTTAGCAATTTTAATATATTTATAGATTCTGTATAACCTGAATAAAAACAAGCCAAATGCAGAAACAAAAGCCAATGTAAAGACAATTTGTTCTATCATGATTAAAAACTTAAAATATTAGACTACTACTTATATGCAGGAATTCCTGTAATATCGTGACCGGTAATTAACAAATGAACATCATGAGTTCCTTCGTAAGTTATAACTGATTCAAGGTTCATCATATGTCTCATAATTGGGAAATCACTTGTTATACCCATTGCGCCAAGCACCTGGCGTGACTCTCTGGCAATATCCAAAGCCATTTTTACATTATTTCTCTTAGCCATAGAAACATGGAAAGCTGTTTCTTTGCCTTCATTTTTCAGAACACCCAGACGCCAAGCAAGAAGCTGAGCTTTAGTAATTTCTGTAATCATCTCAGCTAATTTCTTTTGCTGAACCTGAAAAGAACCTATAAATCTATCAAATTGTTTACGTTCAAGAGAATATCTTAAAGCAGTGTCGTAACATTCGCAAGCTGCACCAATTACACCCCATGCTATACCATAGCGAGCTGAATTTAAACACATAAGAGGAGATTTCAAACCTTTAGTTTTAGGTAGTAAGTTTTCTTTTGGAACTTTAACATCATCAAATACTAACTCACCGGTAACAGAAGCACGCAACGACCATTTTCCATGAGTTTCAGGAGCTGTAAAGCCCGGCATACCTTTTTCAACAATAAGACCTCTTATAATTCCTTCCTGATCTTTTGCCCAAACTATTGCTATATCAGCGATTGTTGAATTTGTAATCCACATTTTTGATCCGTTAAGCAGAAAATGGTCACCTTTATCAACGAAATGAGTTTTCATACTTCCGGGGTCAGAACCATGATTTGGCTCAGTAAGTCCGAAACATCCAATTAAATCGGCCTTTGCCAATTTTGGCAGATACTTCTTTTTCTGTTCTTCAGAACCAAACGCATATATCGGATACATTACAAGAGATGTTTGAACAGAAGCAGTAGATCTTACAGCAGAATCACCTCTTTCAAGTTCTTGCATAATCAAACCATAGCTTATATAATCAAGTCCTGCACCACCATATTCCTGAGGAATAAAAGGTCCGAAAACTCCAATTTCACCCATCATTTTCATAAGATGCATAGGAGCTTGATGTTTTTGATTGGCTTCTTCTATAATAGGTTTCACTTCTCTGTTAACCCAGTCGCGAACTGAATCGCGAATAATTTTGTGTTCTTCCGTTAATAACTCATCTACTAAATAATAATCAGGATGTTTGTACTGACTTGCGCTCATGTGATTTAAGATTAAAGATTATAAGATTACTTTTATTTTGGATGATTTTTTACAAAAAATAAATTTTCCAGCTACTTTTTTAATGTCGGCAAAAATAAAACTTTTAAATGAATTAGAACACTTATTTAATTTATAAATATGAACAGTATTATCAATAAATCAGGCTTCAAAACTAATATTTGTAAGTACCGTTTTCAGTAGTAATTGTCAGTTTTTTAGAATCAGACTTTTCACAATATCCAATAATTTTTGCATCTAGATTAAATTCCTTACAAATATCAATTATTTCTTTTGAAAATTGTTCTTCAATATAAATTTCCATCCTATGTCCCATATTAAAGACATTATACATTTCACTCCAAAAAGTACCCGATTCCTTTTTAATTAGTTCAAATAAAGGCGGAATGGGGAACAAATTGTTTTTAATTACATGAATATTATCAACAAAATTCATAACTTTTGCTTGAGCACCTCCACTGCAATGTATAATTCCATGAATATTGTGTCTGAATTCATCTAAAACTCTTTTCATCACAGGAGCGTACGTTCTTGTTGGAGAAAGCACAAGTTTACCAGCATTAACAGGTACTCCATTTATCAAATCTGTAACAAGTTTACTGCCTGAATAAACTATATCTGCATCCAAATCGTTGTCATACGTTTCAGGGTATTTCTGAGCATAAAATTTCGAAAAAACATCATGACGAGCAGAAGTAAGCCCATTGCTTCCCATTCCTCCGTTATATTCCTTTTCATAAGAGGTTTGTCCGTATGATGAAAGTCCAATAATAACATCTCCCGGCAAGATTTTCTCATTTGTTACAACATCACTTCTCTTCATTCTGGCTGTGAAAGTAGAATCGACAATAACGGTTTTTACAAGATCGCCAACATCAGCAGTTTCTCCTCCTGTAGAATAAATATTCACACCATACTTTCTCATACTTTCAATAAATTCTTCCGAACCTCTGATAATTTCAGCAATCACTTCTCCCGGAATAAGTTTTCTGTTTCTTCCAATGGTAGAAGACATGAGAATATCGTTGTAACAACCGACACAAAGTAAATCATCAAGATTCATAACAATAGCATCCTGAGATATACCTTTCCAAACAGAAATATCACCTGTTTCTTTCCAGTATATATAAGCGAGAGAGGATTTTGTTCCTGCTCCATCGGCGTGCATAATATTGCAGTAATCATTGTCATTCCCTAAAATGTCTGGAATTATTTTACAGAAAGCTTTAGGAAAAACACCCTTATCAATGTTTGCAATTGCTTTATGAACATCATCTTTTGATGCTGAAACACCACGTCTGTCGTACTTTAGTTTATCTGACATAAAAATTCACAATTAATTTTTTAGCATTGAATTAACTCTTTCCAGTTTTCCATCTATTTCTGCAGGCTTTATACCTAATATCTTAGCAATTAAAGGATACAAATCAACAAGTTCGAATGCCGGTTGAGAATAATTATTTTTAAAATCAGGGCCGATAGCATAAAATATAGTATGCATATCTTTATTTGCATTATCCCAACCGTGGCCTCCGATATAATATCTACGGGGGTCTCCTATCTGGACACTCCAGCTTGAATCAGCCAAAATTATTAAATCACGAATTCTTTTGCTTTTCCCATAATTTAATCTGTCAGGAATATCATCCTTTTTCCAGACCTGAATATGCTCAATATTCTTAAGAATATGATATACAGAGTCTAACATTCCTTCAATTGGTTCTATCGAAAATACCGGATTGCTGCCTTGATAGTGTTTTATAAGACTTTTGTCAATAAAATCAAGTATATCGATATTTCTCTCCATAGAAGTTTCTGTCATCCCATGATCTGATGTAACGATTAGGTTAACATTTTTTGAATGAGGTAATTCATTAATTCCGGAGATTAAAACACCAACCAGTGAGTCGAGTCTTTGAACCAGTACATCAATTTCTTGGCTATCAGGACCGTAAGTATGTCCCTGACTATCAGGCTCATCAAAATAGAACATTATCAGCCGAGGCCTTTTCTCCTTAGGCAAATTAAGCCAATATATAACTGTATCAATTCTTTGCTCAAAAGTAATGCTATGATCGTATCTTTTCCAATATTTTGGTTGCACTCCTTGAATTGGCAATTCTGACCCTACCCAAAAAAATGAGGCAGTAGTAACATTTTGATTTTCTGCTGTTACCCAGATTGGCTCTCCATAATAGAAATCCGGATTTTCAACAGCACTTCTATTACCCAATGAATATCTTAACTTTAAATCCGGACAATAGAAATAATTATCGACAATACCATGATTATCAGGGTATAAACCGGTTGCCATAGTATAATGATTAGGAAATGTTTTTGTAGGGAAGGCCGGAATAACATAGTCAGCCTTAACTCCATTTTGCGCAATAAAGTCAAGATTTGGAGTAGAAACTCTGTCTGCATAATCCCAACGAAATCCATCCATAGATAGAACAACCGTGTAATTGTCTTCTATCTCATTTGATTGACTATTTGAATATAAAGGAATAAGAATCAATAGAGCGATAACAAGTTTAAAACTTCTTATTGTTTTCATACTTTAATTTATAGTTGAATAATAATCAACAAAAATAACTATTTGAAGGGATAAAAAGTCGAAAAAACAAAAAAGGGTTATCAATTTGATAACCCTTTAGTAATATGAATAACTTAAAAACTAGACAACACCTTGGTCAATCATAGAATCAGCAACTTTTATAAAACCTGCAACGTTAGCACCTTTAACATAGTTGATAAAACCGTCAGATTCTTTACCATATTTCACGCAAGCTTCATGAATATTTTTCATAATGTTATGAAGTTTTTCTTCTACTTCTTCAGCAGACCAGTTAAGTTTCATGGCATTTTGAGTTTGTTCAAGACCTGAAGTAGCAACACCACCGGCATTAGCAGCTTTTCCAGGACCATAAAGAACTTTATTTTTCAAGAAAACTTCCATTGCTTCAGGAGTACATGGCATATTTGCACCTTCAGATACAGCCATAACGCCATTATTAACAAGGTTTTGAGCATCCTGTCCGTTAAGCTCATTTTGGATAGCGCAAGGGAATGCAAGATCGCATTTAACTTCCCATGGGCGTTTTCCTTCGAAGAACTGAGCATTTGGGAATTCGTATGTATATGGCTTAACTATATCTTGATTAGATGCACGTAGTTCAAGCATATAATCAATTTTTTCGCCTGAAATACCATCAGGATCATAAACATAACCGTCAGGACCGCTAATTGCAACAACTTTTGCACCTAGTTGGTTAAGTTTTGTAACAGCACCCCAAGAAACATTACCAAAACCGGAAACACATGCAGTTTTGCCTTTAAGTGATTCACCGCGAGTTTTTAGCATTTCTTCAGCAAAGAAAACAGCGCCAAAACCGGTTGCTTCAGGACGTATTAAACTTCCACCCCAATTTCTACCTTTTCCGGTAAGAACACCATGATGTTCGCCAACAAGTTTTTTGTACATACCAAACATATAACCAAGTTCACGACCACCAACGCCGATATCACCGGCAGGAATATCCATATCAGGACCAATATACTTGTAAAGTTCGGTCATGAATGCCTGGCAAAAGCGCATAATTTCAGCCTGAGATTTACCTTTTGGATCAAAGTCGCTACCACCTTTAGCACCACCCATAGGAAGTGTAGTAAGGCTGTTTTTGAAAATTTGTTCAAAACCTAAGAACTTCAAGCCACCTTCAGTTACGCTTGGGTGAAAACGTAAACCACCTTTGTATGGCCCGATAGCGTTGTTGAATTGCACGCGATAACCTCTGTTAACATGTACTTTACCTTTATCATCAACCCACTGGATTTTAAATTTAATAACTCTGTCAGGTTCAACTATTCTTTCGATGATGTTTGCAGCCTCATACTTAGGATTTTCTTTCACAACATCTTCAATAGTTTCTAAAACTTCTCTCACTGCTTGTAAGAACTCATGTTGTCCCGGATTTCTGTTCTCCAGATCTGATAATATTTTCTCTAAATTCATAATGCAAAAAATTTAATAGTTTGTAAAAAAAGGGTGATTTAATTATTACTATAACAGTTTGAATTTGAGGGCGAAATTATATCTTATTTTTTACTTAAAAAAGCCTTTTCAATAAATTATTTTTCCGGTTTCAACACAACTCCGGATTTCTTTCTTCCATCTATTTTAACTGTGATTTGTTTACTAAATTTTACATGCCTAATGTATTGATTTTCAAAAACCGGCTTTGCACTATTCAGAAATTCTACGTCATAAAAACCATCATTAATAAATGGATTTACCGAAAAATATCCCACATGAAAAGAAGTCAGATTTTGGAAGAAATGAGTTCCTTGTGAAAAATCAATTCTAAAGTTTTTCAAACTAGATTCGACTATCAATCTTGCCGAAGAAAT
>CAZRNU010000074.1:0-14070 GCA_964601515.1 uncultured Bacteroidales bacterium
TAAGGTTAAGGTTAAGGTTAAGGTTAAGGTTAAGGTTAAGGTTAAGGTTAAGGTTAAGGTTAAGGTTAAGGTTAAGGTTAAGGTTAAGGTTAAGGTTAAGGTTAAGGTTAAGGTTAAGGTTAAGGTTAAGGTTAAGGTTAAGGTTAAGGTTAAGGTTGAGGTTTATATTTTGAAGCCTAAAATTGTAATATCATCTATCTGGTCGTTATTGCCTTTCCATGAATAGAAAGTTTCTTCAAGAATTTGCCGTTGTTCGTAAAGAGGCTTGGAATGAATAGACAGAAGAAGTTGCTTAAACCTTGAATATTTATAGCGTTGACTACCTTCTTCATCAAACTGATCGATATATCCATCGGAGAACATATAAAAAGCATCGCCCCTTTGTAACTTAATCTGATGATTTGTAAAGCTGTCCTTGTTTTTCACGAAAATTCCAATCGTAGTTCTGTCGGTTTTAAATACATTTAACTCCCCGTTTCTAATCATCCATAGTGGGTTATAAGACCCTGAGTATTGCAGTGTATTATTATCAATATCAATTACAGCCAAAACGATATTAATGCCGTCCAAAATAGGAGTATCAAATTCGTCTTTTTTACCGGCCTGACGCAGAGCATCGCTAACGTGATCTCGCAGTTTATTCAGAATTTCGCAAGCAACAAACGAATCCTGTTTATTAACAATCTCATTAAGGAACGACATTCCCATCATACTCATAAAACCACCCGGTACTCCGTGGCCTGTACAGTCGGCAAGAGCAATAACCAAATGGTTGTTTATACGATTAGCCCAATAAAAATCTCCCGAGACAATTTCTTTAGGTTTAAATAAGATAAAACTATCGGAAACTCCCGGATTATCAAACGACAGGTCTGTAAGCACAGACAGATCAGGCAATAAAGCCTGCTGGATACGCTTAGCGTAATTAATACTGTCTGTAATTGCTTTATTTTGATTTTCAATAAAGGTTTTTTGTTTTATAAGAATATCTCTCTGAGATTCAATTTCATCTCTTTGAGATGTAATTTCTTCGTTTTTCTGATTTATTTCAGCAAATTGTTCAGCCAATAATACATTGGCCTCCTTCTTTACTTTATAGTTTCTGTACATAACCATAGAAAAGAGTAATGCGATAACAATACCGGCAGCTAAAACAATTTTTTGCAAGTTTGATCTTTTCAGTTGTTCATCTCTTGCAATTAATTTAGCTTCATTAAGCTTCTTTTCTTCTGCCATTTGAATACTATCGGAAATTGCTTTAATCTCGTACTCAAATTTTGCTTGCTGACGAAGAGTGCTTCTTAAGTTTTCCTCGTTAAGGATGCTGTCTTTCATCAACATTTCCTCTTTAAAATATTTAAAAGCAGTTTTATAATCGCCTTGCTTTTCATAAATATCTTTCAGTAATGCTGCAGCTTTTTCAATACTTTCAACAAAACTAAGTTCTTTACTTACTTTATAACCCTGAAGAGCATACTCCAAAGCTTTTTCAACATTATTTAGTTTCAGGTGAGTCATACCTAATTCTACCAATGATGTAGAAATTCTGGTTTTATTGCCAATTTCGACATTCTTCTTATAACCATCCATAAAATGCTTAAGGGCGGTTTTATATTGTTGTTTTTTATAATAAATCTCCCCGAGGCTGCTAAGTGAAATTGCTATAATGTCTTTATCTCCAATTAGTTCGGCAATTTCATAAGATTTGGTATAATTTTCAAGAGCATTTTGCATATCTCCCAGTTCAAGATACACCAATCCGATATTACTTAAGAGCAGAGCAATTGCATGTTTATGATCTATTTCTTCATTAATAACAAGCCCTTTTTTATAAAATTCGAGAGCCTTTAGATATTCTTTTTGGTTATGATAGATTGAGCCAATACTATTTAAAGATACTGCCATTCCTCTTTTGTCGCCCAGTTCTTCGTTTATTCTGTAGCTTTTGTTGAAATTTTCCAGAGCTCTGTTTATGTTTCCATGATTACGATGTACAAGACCAATATTGATAAGAGTATTTGCCATTCCGAGCTTATCGCCAATTTCCTCTTTCATTTCAAGGCTCTTGTTATAATATTCCAGAGCATTATCTATTTCACCCTGAACATAAAAAATCACTGCTGTAAAATTATAGGAGCTTGCAATACCTTGTTTATCGTCAATTTCCCGACTAATTTCAATACTTTTATTATTCAACTCCAGAGCTTTATTTAATTCACCTTTATGATAATAAATAGTTGCGAGCTTATAAATAGCAAGGGAATATTGAAATTTGGCAGCTTTAACAACCGCTTCATCATCATCCTTGTTTATTATTGATTCTGAAAGAATTACAGCTTTTTGAAAATAAACATAAGCAGTATCGGGAATTGATCGGATATAAGCATTTCCTAATTCCTGATAAGCTTTAATTATAACAGTATCGTGAGCATTTGATTTTGCAACATTAAGAAGAGAATCTATTTTATCGTTATTGCCAAAAACGTTGCAACATGCAATAATACTAATGATAAGAAACAGAAAATTGCGTTTTAACAATATCATTTTACAAGGCAATAGTTATAGTTTGCACAACCTTACAAAGCTAACCTAAAAATCGGATAATTATAAAAATTACTCCATTAAAACGAAAGCAGCCCAGAAAAACGGGTCATATTTTCCTTTCATAATCTGCTGAGTTTCGAAGAAAGACTTTTTAACATCTTTTGATTTGAAAAGCTTAGAATAAAAAATCTCCATAAACTCAACAGTTTCTTTATCGGGAACCTGCCACAAGCTCATAATGAGAGTTTTTGCGCCTGCCATTTTAAAAGCACGCTGCAAGCCGTAAACACCTTCGCTACCTTTAATATCGCCCAGACCGGTTTCACAAGCCGAAAGAACCACCAATTTTGTATTAAACAGATTCAGGTAAGCAACTTCTTCGGCAGTAAGAACTCCATCATCCTGTTTCCCATCATTTTCATCGGAAGTCCATGCATTATTTGCACCGGCCAGTAAGAGCCCGGACCTCATAAGCGGCTTAGGATTATCTTTAAATCCGCTTGCTCCTGAATTTGAGGAAGCACCCCGAAAATCTACTTCTCCTTCAAAAATAACATCCTTCATTTTGCGGGCAACATCTTCAGGATCGGGGAAAAAGTAACCATGAGTGGCAATATGCAACAATTCCGACTTCTCTGCAATGCTTTTTAGATTTTCTTCGGAAGCATTATCTCCGGAAAAGACATTTGTAGAAACTTTTGTCTTTTTGAGCATTTCTTTAATTTTCTGAATTTCGGTTAATGTTCCCGGCAGAAATTTCCAAGCATCAGAATCTTTAGGAGTTAAGCTATAATTGACACCACCGAATAAAGATGCACTTTTAATTTTGAATTGATTATCGGAAGAAGTCTTAGAAATGTTACCAAGACCTGATTGAACATTAATATTGTGGATATCGCATAAAAATATATTCTCATTATTTCTCAGAGCGTAAAAGCTGATTTTGTGCAGTAAGCCGGCAGGTGAAATATAAACACTTTTTATTCCATCAAGATACTGCTCAAGAGGCTTCCAAATTAAACCATACAAAGAATTAGCCTTATCTGATTTGTTATTTAAAACACCATAAACGTCATTTATAAAATCGAAACTACTACCCTCAAAATCGCCTAAAAGAGAAATCAACTGTTTTTGCTCAAAAAGATTTATTAACATGGGATATTCAGAATCCTTCCTTAGAATTACAGCAATATAAAGAATGCTATCTGTCCAGGAGTTGCCTCTAAAATATGGGAATGCAGAAAACTGAATTGCGGCCTCATCACTTTTTAAATTGCTTTGAACATCTTGCCATTTAATATTGGTAAGACTTTTCGTCCTTCCAAAAACACCTGATAGTCTGGCAAGATCACTTTCAAGTCTGTCGGCCATAACTTCCAGGCTATCAACATTCTTACTTCTCTGGTCAATTGGAGTTGAGTATTCCTGAGAAATCTTATTCTTTATTTCAACCCATTCATCATACATCTTAATTGCTTCACGGTTGTTGCTATTGAGAATGGCCTGGCGAATTTCTATCCCCGATTGAAGAATCATGCCTTTTGCAGCCAAATCAACATTAAAAGCATCAGCACCAACCTTAGCATTTTCTAATGAATATTCGTAAAAGAAACTGTAATATGAGTTGAAATATCTAGTAGTTGTTAAGATAAAATTCTCTTTATCAGCCTCCGACAAAAAAGAAAAGGCACGGTCGATATTCAAAAAATTATTCTCAATTGAAACTTTATAATAATCATAAGCCTCTTGTTTTCTATCCAAATAATACAATATCTCTCCAATGTTATATGCACGCATTCCATATCCTGAATGATCTTTACCCAGCGTATTTTCCGTAATCTGAATGGATTCTAAATACAATGCTAGCGCTTTTTCATAATCACCGCTATAGCGATAAATATTAGCCAGATTATTTAATCTTATTGAGTATGCATGGTGATTTTTCCCTAATGCTTTTTCAGTTACAGCCAATGCTTCAAGCTGCATGCCGAGTGCTTTATCGTATTGCCCCATGCTTCTGTATATATTAGCCAGATTATTAAGACTGCTGGCATAATTCGGGTGATTTTTACCGAATACTTTTTCGCTACTTTCCACTGCATCAATTAGCAATGGCAATGCTTTGTCATTTTGAGAAGTATTTCTGTAGAACTCTGCAAGATTATTAAGACATAAAACATAAGTTGGGTGCTCTGTTCCAAAAGTAAGCTTTGCATTTTCCAGTGCATACAAATAAAGAGGATGAGCTTTATCATACAAGCCCATTTCTTCTAAAAGTGTAGCAAGATTATTCATTCTGACGAAGTAATTTTCATGTTTTTTGCCAACTGTTATTTCGGCAATTTGCAAAGATTCTTCATATAAAGGCAGGGCTTTATCGTACATTCCCATTTTCTTGTACACGGCTGCCAGATTGTTTAACCTGACACCATAAGTCGGATGTTTTTTCCCAAGAGTTTTTTCAGTATTTTCGATAGATTCTATATATAATTCCAAAGCTTTTTCATAAAGGCTCATTTTGAAGTACAAACTTGCCAGATTATTTAATCTTGTGCCATAAATTGGAAAATCCTCAAGATTATTAATTCTTACATTTTCAATAGATTTCAGTTGAAGTTCGAGAGCTTTATCATAATTCCCCAATTCTTCGTAAATAATAGCAAGATTGTTTAGTCTAACTCCATATTCAACATGAGTTTCCCCCATAGATTTGCCGGTAATTTCAAGCGCTTCAGTTGCCAGTTTAAGAGCATTTTCGTATTCTCCTTTTCTTCTGTACAGAATGGCTATATTGTTTAAACAAGTTCCGGTTTTTTGATGCTCTCTGCCCTGAAGACTTTCTCTTATCTTTAATTCCTCAAAAAAAGACTCAATTGCTTTATCGTAATTATTACTGTAATAATAAACATACGCAAGTTTTTGAATCAAATCAGCATATACTGTATCTTGAGTATTAACTTCCTTGTCATACAATTCAATTGCTTTTAAAGCATTGAATAAGGCATCGTTGTATTTTCTATTTTCTTGGAATTCAGTAGTCAGAGAATCGTGATACTTCCAATCTTGCGAAATGGAAGATAAGCAGAGAAAGCCAACACAGACAAGGGTAAAAAATAACTTTTTCATTTACAGAGGTTTAATCAAATCCTAAATCCCAACACTGTTATATCATCAATTTGGTCATTATTGCCTTTCCACCGCTCGAATGTAGAATAAAGAATTTCTTTTTGCTTAACAAGAGGTTGATTTTGAAACGACAATAATAAATTTTTAAAGCGAGAATATTTATAGCGTTGCATTCCAGATTCGTCAAACTGGTCGATATAACCATCAGAGAACATATAGAAAGTATCTCCCTTTTCAAGTTTGATATTATAATTTGTAAAACTTCCTTTGTTTTTCACAAAAACACCAATAGTGGTTCTATCTGTTTTTAGAATACTTAACGAGTTGTTTCTAACCAGATAAAGTGGATTAAACGACCCTGAATACTGCAACTCCATTTTTTCGAGATTAATAACTGCTATAACGATATTAATTCCATCAAGAATAGGAGTATCATGTTCGTCCTTTTTCCCTGCCTGACCTAGAGTAACGTTTACATTATCTCTAAGCTGATTTAGGATTTCGTTGGCAATGTAGTTTTCCTGTTTATTTACGATTTCATTAAGAAATGAAATGCCAAGCATACTCATAAAACCTCCGGGTACCCCGTGACCAGTGCAATCGGCCACTGCAATAATCAGGTGATTATTTATTTGATTTGCCCAATAGAAATCTCCTGAAACAATTTCTTTAGGTTGAAACAGAACAAAACTTTCAGAAATACCATCAAATCCATTCTGTTTTTCAGACATTAAAGAAAGGTCGGGCAGTAAAGCGTTCTGAATCCTTTTTGCGTAATTAATGCTATTTGTGATTGCAAGATTTTGCCTTTCTATAAATTCTTTCTGTTGAATTGCAACATCCCTTTGCGCTTGGATTTCGTAATTTTGAGCCTCAATTTCTTCATTCTGCGCCTGAATTTCTTCAGTTTTTTCATTAAGCTTTATATAATTGTCTTCAAGATTTTTTTTCTGTAATTCAATAATCTGATTTTGTTTTTTAGTGAATGAGAGTCTGTTTTGCAGAATAAATAGCAATAAAGTTATAATGAGCAATCCGGCAGAAACCATAATAATAACTACTCTTTGCTGCTTTGTTTCCTGTTTTTTTCTAATCAATTCGAGGTCGCTAATTTCTCTTTCCTTTTCAAGTTGTTCAATTTGAAGCTGTCTTCTTTGCGCCTCCCACTTCATTTCAGAATCAGTTACTGACCTAATTTTCTCTTCATTAATAATCTGTTCTTTTGTGTTAACATATATTTGGAGATATTCAAATGCCTTTTCATAATTGCCCAACATTGCATAAATAGTTTTCAGGCTTTCCGCTGCAGAATTCTGTGTAGGTAAATACTCTCTCCTTTTGCCTATTTCCAAAGATTTTTCAGAATACTCTATTGCGAAAGAAAGCAAACTGTCTCTAACTTCCAAGTTTTGAGTTTCCTTTTGAGCAAGATTAATATTCAAGTTAGCAAGATAATACAATACAGTTGCAGTTCCGCTATCATCATCAATTTCATCCCAAATTTTCAATGATTGCAAAAAATACCTTCTTGCACGGTTGTATTCGCCTAACTGCTGATAAACATCTCCAATATTTATAAAACAAATTGCCATACCGCCTTTATCTCCCAGCTCTTTATCAATTGCCAAAGCTTTTTCAAGATAAAGCAATGCCTTTTCATATTGTTTTAACTGTTTGTATATTATAGCAATATTGTTGTAGCCTATAGACATATCAATAATTTCGCCCATTTCTTCGGCAATCTTAATTGATTGCTCGTAATAGTAAATTGCCTGTTCGGTATTCCCCATACTGTAATGAATCAGCCCGACATTAATATAGCCCTGACCTAATCCTTTTATATCGCCATTAAGTTCGTCTATTTTAGCAGACATCAGAAAAAACTTCAATGCTTCATCGTAGATACTTCTATTATAATAAGCCAGTCCGATATTATTATAACTATAAGACAAAGCAATGCTATCATTTGCTTGTATTGCAAAATCCACTGCCATCTCAGAATATTGCATTGCCTTGTCGAAATTGTTAAGATTGTTATAAACCAAGCCAATACTATTATAAATTCTGCCAATTTCCTTTATATCATTAATTTCCCTGGCAAGATTAAGAGCTTCATTTAAATTATCAAGCGCAAGATTATATTCTCTTTGATCTATATACCAATTTCCAATATGTCGTTTTGCAGTAGATTGAAGGTTTTTATTATCTGTATTATAAGCAAGAATAAGTGCATCATTATAAAAAACAAGACTTGAATCAGGATTAACCATTTCGAATACTTTTCCTATTTCAATCATCAAGTCAATTCTTGCAGAGTCGTGTTTTGACTTAGAAAGTTCAAGACGAAGAGAATCAATTCTATGATGTTGCCCATAAGTTTTAACGATGGCAAAAACAGCTAATACCGAAAGAAGAAGTATTTTTCTCAGATTCATCAGGCAATCATTTGAATCATAAAATCAGCAAAAAAATTACATCTGATAAATGTAAGAATAAATTTTGAAATATGAATATGAATAAAATTTCTTCAATTAAAATCGATTTCAAAAATCACTATTTTTACAAAACAAACATCCACAACACTATGCTTCGAAAACTAACATTTGTAATTATTATTCTAATAATTTGCTTTACTGCACAGTCGCAAAACAGAGCCAAGCTTGAATCTTATTGGAAAATATACAACAATGCCTTGCACGACACTACCCGTATTGCTGCATATATAGCAATTGGCGATGTGTATGAATATGTTATCCCTGATTCTGCTCTATATTTCTATCACAAAGCATTAAAGCTTGCTGAAGAAAATCTTATTTTGGGAAATAATGATGTTGATTTAAAAAATAAGTTTCTAAAAGAAAAAGCAACAGCAAATCAGTATATTGGAATTGTTTTATGGAACAGAGGAAACTTTGCAGAATCATTGAATTATCACAATATCGCACTTTCTATAAATATTCAAATTAATAACAGGAGAGGAATTTCAGGTTGTTTGCAAAATATTGGATTAGTTTATGCCGATCAGGGCGACTATGATAAGGCTATAGATTATTACAGAAGGTCAGTTGACATAAAGATTGAATTAGGCGACAAAAGAGGATCTTCTATTACATACAACAACATAGGGAATGTATATAATAATCAGGGCAATTATACAAAAGCACTGGAATATTATGAAAAATCGCTTGAAATAAAACAGGAAATTGGCGATAAAAGAGGGATGGCTGCAACATACATAAATATAGGTGCCACATATAAAAGCATTGGTATTCATTTAAAAGACAAAACTAAAACTGATGAAATGCTTGACAAGTCAATTATTAACTATCAGAAAGCTTTGGATATATCTATAGAGCTGAATGATAGAATGGGCGAATCATCTGCTTACGTTAATATTGGAAGTATTTATGTAGAAAGAGTTTTTAGTGGCAGCGTCACAAAAAATAAATCTGAGTATTTAAACCAAGCTTTATATTATTACAAGAAATCTCTTGAAAGGAAAAGTGAAATTATTGACAGAAACGGAGAGTCAATAGTATATGGAAATATTGCCAGCTTGTTTGTAAACATGGCTAATGACAGAAGCATTGCAAAAAATCAGTCAGATATAGATTTATATCTCGACAGTGCAATTATATATGGAGAAAGATCAATTCTAATTGCCCGCGAAATTGGTTCAAAGCCAAGAGAAAAATATGCTACTCAGTATATGGCAATTGTTAATTGGAAAAAGGGTAAAACGAATTTTGCTGCTTCATACTTCGGCAATCTGATTCAAATGAACAACAATAGTATTATAATGAACTTTTCATTTCTGTCTGAATATGAGAAAGAAATATTTTTTTCCACAATAGGCGCAGAATATGACAAATTCAATTCCTTTGCTTTATTCCTGCAAAACAGATTTCCTGAATTAGCAATTTCATCATACAATAACACAATAAAAAACAAGGGACTACTGCTTAAATCTAATACGGCCATGAGGAACGCTGTGTATGGTTCTAATGACAGCATACTAATAAAGCAGTTCGATGAGTGGATACAGTTGCGAAAAGAAATTGCAAAGCTTTACGCTCAGGGGAACAACACGAGAGAGCTTGAGAGAACCGCCAATGATATTGAGTCTTACCTTGTGAAAAACTCATTCGAATTTTCAAGTTTTATTAAAGCTCAGGAGATTTCTTTTAACGACATCAGAAAAAGAATACACAATGATGAAGCTGTAATTGAGTTTATTCATTTTAATATTTTTCACCCGGATAGCAATATGATTAAGTTCGTTGACAAAACTCAGTATGCTGCTATTCTGATAAAAGCTGACAGCGATTATCCAAAAATCATCCCCTTGTTTGAAGAAAAACAACTTACTGATTTACTTGAAAAATATGATGGAAATAATTTCGAATATGTAAATAAGTTATATGGAACATTAGGCGAGGCAAACACCTCCTTATACAACTTGATATGGAAGCCTTTGGAAACAGAGCTTAAGGGAATTAAAAAAGTAATACTCTCTCCTACCGGATTATTGCACAAAGTAAGCTTTGCAGCGCTCCAAAAAGAAAAAAACAAATACTTATGCGATTTGTATGAGATTTCTATAAAGTCAAACACAGGAATATTGGCTGATGCAAAAGAAAATAACAAGCTGAAAATTCAAAATGCAATTGTTTATGGCGGCATAGATTATAAGATCGATACAAATGGAATTGAACATTGGAAGTATTTGAAAGGCACAGAATCTGAATCAGAAAAAATCTCTGAAATATTGAACTTGAATAACGTTTCTACAAGGTTATATAATGGCAAAGAAGCAACGGAAGAATCGTTTAAACAAACTGTGAGCAATGCTAATCTATTACATATTGCTACCCACGGATTCTTTTTCCCGGATCCGGCTAAAGTACAAGCACTTAAAGAAAAAGCAACTATTAAAGGAGATGTGGAATTTAGGGGTGGTAGTAATGAAAATAGAAATATTTTCGTAACCTCAAGAAATCCATTTATGCGTTCGGGATTAATATTTGCAGGGGCAAACGCTTCATGGGCAAACAATACAACAGACATAGAGAATGATGGAGTTTTAACCGCACAGGAAATAACAAATACCGACTTAAGACAAGTTGAATTATTGGTGCTATCGGCTTGTGAAACCGGACTTGGAGATATTGTAGGATCAGAAGGAGTATATGGATTGCAGCGTGCTTTTAAGATGGCTGGTGCAAAAAACATAATAATGAGTCTGTGGCAAGTACCCGACAATGAAACTGAAGAGTTTATGATACTGTTTTACAGGAAGTTGTTAAAAACCAACGACATTAACAGTTCATTCAGAGAAACGCAAAAAGAAATGAGATTAAAATACGACCCATTTTACTGGGCAGCGTTTGTTTTGATGGAATAGGGTTTTTTCTCGAAATATATTAAGGGTTATTTTTTAAGATTATATGAAAGTCCAATCTCTAATGTTGGTCGCGGGTAAATAATGTTACTGTATGGAAAAAGCACTAACAATGAAGGTTTTAAAAACATTTTCATAGGGATATCAGATTTCATTGAGAAGTTATATCCTAATGAAATACTAGCACCCAGAATACCGTAATAATCTCCTCCAAATTTCACTACCGAAACATTACCAAAATCGTCAACTGAATAAGTTGTGCCATCTGTAAACGTTCTGCTTATACCAATTACAGGAGAATAATCAAAGTAAAACCCTCTGCTTCTTTGCTTTCTGAAAGTCCATTCTGCATGCAACATCATATTTGTATGAAACCCGGCTTGATAATAAGAAGCCAGACTTAAAACAATATATCTTTCTCTATAATGAACAATGGTTCTGCCTCTTTTGTATTTCTCAATTTCTTTCCATTTATAAGGGTATTCCAGCCCAATCTTTCCTCCGGGAGAAATTAAGGCGCCAAGATATGATGCTCTTACGGCCGTTGAAGGTTGATATTCATTTGCATTTAATGCAAAATTCGGCATTACAAATAACAACGTTAGAATTGAAATAATTATAAGATTTCTCATTAATGTGCTTTTATCCAATCAACAACAATTTGCCAAAATAAATCAGGTTGATTCATCATTGGTGAATGTCCTGAATTTAAAAAAATGTAATCTGAAACATCAGCGCTCCCAATATTATAGTAGATATCATCCATTAGTCCGGGCGGACAAACGAAATCGTATTTACCCCAAAGCAACAATGCAGGCAATGTTATTTTATGAAGGTTTTTACTAATTTCAGTAACATACGCCGGCTCATAAACTTTATTTACTCCCGAAGCCACTCCATTAACAAAATGAGCCATATATGGAACATTATTTGAAAACATCCAGTCGAAATATTCTTTAAAAGTATAAGAAGGATAAATCACATCAGGCATTAAACCTTCAGCCTCATGCGCATAACTGTTAAGTTTAAATGCATTTTTGATGTTTTTATAATCAGCGGTATCGCAAAAATCAACAATAGGCTTCCATGATTTAACATTTCTATCTAAAAGTATTTCTTGCGAACCATAAAACAACAACATTTGCTGAGTAAGAGAATCATTCATATAAAAATTATGGGCTCCTCCAATTTGTATCCAACCGTCGGCCATATCCTGATTGTTATCTTCAATAAGAAAATAAGGAGCTAAAAAGCCACCCCAGCTATGTGCAAAAAGATAAACTTGCTTACTGTTTCCATAAAGAGATTTAAGCAAGATGATCAACTTTTTAATGTCATTTCTGAATGCCGAAATATCTTTAACACTGCTACTTCCCTGAGAACCACCTGCAAATCTTTGATCCCAATAAACAACAGCAAATTCCTTTTCAACATTCTCAATTACATAATCATCTCTGTAAATAATTGCATTTCCACCCGGACCGCCGTGGATAATCAGCAGCATTTTGTTAGAATCTAGATTTCCGGCAACAAAAACAGGCATTTTCTGCCCGTCCGACTCCAGATAGAATAAATCATTTGCCATACCCGATTTAGTGATATTCTCCTTTTGGCAGGAGAACAAGGCAAATACTAAGGTTATGAGAAAAATACTTTGAAGTGATTTCATTTAATACTTTATTACATTGATTTTTTTTTCAATAAACATCTCCTTATATCTATTGTCGAGTTCTCTCTCCCATCCAATAAGATATTTAGTAAATCTGCCTATATTAAGAGAATCCAAACCTCTACGGGGAAAGGCCATTATTTCGTCAGGAAATTCATTCATCGCAAAGGCCTTCTTTTCAATGGAGTTCTTTTTTGTATCAAATGGAGTAACATACAGATCAAGAGCACCGAAAAGATGAAGAAACTCGTGAATAATAACTCCCGGATTCTTATAGCTTACAATTGCATATTCCGGATTTTCTCTTGAGGCTGTGTGCAGAGCCACAGACATTTCTTCTTTATAGTAATTATTGATAAAATAAATCAGAGCAACATTATCAGTTTTGTGAATATCCCTTAATCGGGCAATCAACCTTTCTCTGTCTCGAGGTTTAACCTTTGTGTTAGTTACAACAGATGTATCAGGTCCAAAACTACCCAAAGCAGTTCTTGCAATTTGATCTGCCCAAGTATCCACTTGTTTGATTCCATTGGTTGCCGATATTGTTTCACTTAATGTTTTTCTTGAAAATCTTCCTTCAATCGGAATAACTCCTTTGGAATTTTGATGATACTCTAATGACATATTCAATCTTACATTTGCCTGTGTTGCTTGTGCTTCCATCCATGATATTGCCTTTAAAATAGAGTCTATCGTTGAAGTGATGTCGAAGGTTGTCCATGGACTTGTGGGCTCTGAATCGACAAAAACTGCATACAATACAACATTACCAACTAGTCTTTTACAAACATTATTATTAACAGTAGGTATATGAAACTCCCGACCTGAATTGATTAATTGTTTCGTTCGTTTATTACAAGCCGAAAAAATCAAAATAATGAGAAAAAACAACACTTTTTTATTCATGCGGTTGCGGGTTTGTGATGTAAAAATATAAAATACTTAAATGAAACGGGAATTAAACACAAAAATTATAATGATTTTTTATACAGGAGCTTTTCAATCAATATAGTCCTGAGTCCCGAGACACACAATCTTTTCAATCTCTGTGCAACCTTTACGAACCTCCGTTTTCTCCGTGCCTCCGTGGTAAAATTCGTTTATGAATTGAAAAAAACCATAACCCCTACAGGGTATTTTGGTCGGGGATCAATCTTTGCTACAGGACCTTATCCGCTACGCGGAAAGCTTTTCAATCAATTTAGTCTTGAGTCCCAAGTCCTGAGTCCTGAGACAACAATCTTTTCAATCTGCACAATCTTTTCAATCCACCGGATATCTCGCTGACGCTCGATATGACGAGGTGGGACGAACGGATATCTCGCTA
>CAZRNU010000075.1:0-13974 GCA_964601515.1 uncultured Bacteroidales bacterium
TTATAGGAAAGTCAACCTTAGAAGGCTGCTTATGCAGATGCTGGAAATGGTTGAGTTCTGCCCAACCGAGGTAACCCAGGCCAAACGGTATAGTTTAACCGGACAAGTTGATTTACTAAAGGACATTTCCGCTTACCCAAAGCACATTTCTACTTACCCAAAGCACATTTCCATTTACCCAAAGCACATTTCTACTTACCTAAATGACATTTCTACTTACCTAAATGACATTTCCGTTTACCTAAATGACATTTGTAGTTACCTAAAAGACATTTCTACTTACCTAAAGCACATTTCTGTTTACCTAATAGACATTTCTACTTACCTAAAGCACATTTCTGGTTACCTAAAGGACATTTCCGCTTACCCAAAGCACTTTTCTGGTTACCTAAAGGACATTTCCGTTTACCTAAAGGACATTTCCGTTTACCTAAAGCACATTTCTGTTTACCTAAAGGACTTTTCTACTTACCTAAAGGACATTTCTGTTTACCTAAAAGACATTTCTACTTACCCAAAGGACATTTCTGTTTACCTAAAGGACATTTCTACTTACCTAAAGGACATTTCTGTTTACCTAAAGGACATTCTTGTTTACCCAAAGGACATTTCTGCTTACCTGAAGCAGATTTATTCTTACAAATGGAGCTGTATGAACTACATAAGCCATTTCCTGTCATCCAACTATAGTGTGTATAACTCCTTAGAAATTAAAAATTTGACATTAGAAATTCTCCTTTTCTACTTACCTAAAGGACATTTCTGTTTACCTAAAAGACTTTTCTATTTACCTAAAGCACATTAATTTTACTAATGGTGTTTTATCAACTAAATAAGCCAATTCCATTCTCCCAAATGTAATGCGTACAACTCCTTAGTAATTAGAAGTTTGGTCCCGATGGCCATCGGGACGATGGCCATCGGGATAGAAATTATATTTAACGTCTTTCAAATGGATTTTAAAAGCCATTTAAGCAACAGGGGAGGCCTGCTTTGCTCCGGATTGGGTGGCCTGGTTCATGCCGGAATACTCAACATACTGCGCCGGCTAACCTCTGGTGGGGGCTGCTATATGATTGTGTCCCGTTTTTATTCGTCATCTGTTTGATTTTCATGTCTTTTACAATCAAAAAGTAAACAATCACATGGTTCACTCCAAACATTCGCATGCAAATTTAAATCAGGTTTTGCAATTCCACTTTTAATCATCTTTTTAATATTATAAATCTCGCGTTTTAGTTGAGTTAACTCCTCAATCTTATCTTGTTCAGAATCAAAAACCCAACCTTCTTGTTCTGTATTAATCTCATCAATCCAGGTTTCTCGATTGGTAATCAATTTATCATGCTGAGAAATCCATTTGTCTTTATCAGTTAAGAATAAAGAATAGGATAACTCTTTCCAGTTAATTAAATCGACTCCTTCAATACCTTGCTTAATCAAACATTCTGAAGCCATTTTAAAATCTTCCAGAAGAAAATAAAGAAATCCAATCTCATAACCACTAATTATTTGGTGAACATTGAGTTCAATAGAAGAAGATAATTTATCGGCAATTTCTCTTGTACTTTTTATGTTTCCAATTTTAAAATCTGAGATTGCCAAATTATAAGCACTCCTGTTTTCAAAATCATGGTCTGTTGTTGCCTTAAAAAAGTATTCTTTTGCTGTTTGAAAATCGCCTAGCTTGAAATAACAATATCCAAGATTATGCAATATATCTCGTCTGTCAGACTTCTTATTTGCCTTTAATAAGTATTCAATAGCGTTACTATATTCATCATTCTCCATTAACATGAATCCAAGCAAATAATATGGATAAAATGATTTTGGATTTTTATTAATCTGCTCTTTTTGAATCTCAATTGCTCTTTCTTGTTCTCCCCACTCAAAATATAGATACCACGCTAAATTGTGAGTTGTCTTAATTGTCTTTTTGAGTGAATAAGCCAACTCAAAGAATTTTAGTTCGTCATTATCAGTTTGCATTGATGGATTTTCAATATACCCTATGGCAATTTGATTAATCAAGTCAAGGTCTGTCGGATTATCCTTAAACTTATCAATCATTTTAATAAGCTCTATTTCTGTTATTACTGTTTTCATTTGCTGTTATTGCTTAAATGTGACACAACGCACAGGCATTGCAAGGCAGGCATCTTAAATGAACCCATAACCCCGGCATCCACAAAGCCCACCAAATTTACAAATTTCCTGATCACCACCGAGGGCCTGCCAGGGTAATGCTATTTTTGGTTGGTGGTCTTCGAAATAATAAAACCAAAACAAACTAAAACCTGCACTTGCCCGGCAAACCAACCGGCGAACCATCAAAAACTTTTAATCCCATGCTGAAACTAACCTGCTGGCCGGAAAAGCACCACAATAGCTTAAATCGGAGTAGCAGCATTTGCATGGCTGCGAAATTAATTTGGAGCAGCCACTGGGTTTAAGTGTTATTTGTTGTGCATATGTGCTTCTTCATTTTCCGACCTGATTCCGTAAATCCTTTTTCAAGTCGTTTGGCAAGTCGTCCCAATGCAAGTCAAGCAATGCACCTTCTAAGGAATAAAGGTAATAACATACAGGAAAAGTCTTGCCAGGGTTTTGTTCGCAAATTTTCAAGTATGCTTTCACGGAAGTTTTCTCAGCTAAGTCCACAAGCGAATACACGCCAATTTCATTCAGCCGTTTGAGTATGGTTGATCCAATATTTTTTGCACCCATCAGGCTATTTTTCATTGTTATCGTTTCCATACTTTACTCTTGAGGAGGTGAATATTTTACAATGTCAATGCCTATTCCGTTGGGGTCTTCAATAGCAAAATGCCTGTCGCCCCACGGTTCATCCCTTAAATCAACCTTAATTATTACACCTTTACTTTTAAGTTCGTTGTAAATGGTGTCCACATCATCCACTTCAATGGTAAGGTACATTCCCTGTCCGTTAAATGGTTTGTGAAAAAAGGGCTGTTGCGTTGGGTGATGCGGCAGCAAAAAGCTTAATTCAGATTGCCGGCCAGGGGTGTGCAACAAAAGGTAAAATTCATTTTCAAATGTTACCCCAAATCCTAATTTATCGGTATAGAAAGCTTTGCTTTCTGCCAACTTTTCAGTGAGAATACCTGCGTTGAGTTTCATATTTTTTCCGTTTTTAAGTTAATAATGATGCAAAAATACAAGCGGTTAAAACGCTGCACTTGTAAAAAACGGACATTTTATCTTCCGAAAGCTTTGCTCGGTGTTACACCATAAAAGTTTTTAAACTCCTTTATGAAATGGGCTTGGTCATAGTAGCCAAGGTCAAAGAATATTTTGTTCTGTCTGAGGCTTTGTGTTGAAGGTTTAGCGTTCAGAATATTTTGGAATCGTACTACCTTACTGAATGTTTTAGCCGTGTCGCCAACATAATACTCAAAGTACCGTCTTAACTGTCGTTGACTTAAGCCAATGTCTAAATCAGTTTGAATGTTCACTACACCGGAATTTCTCAGAATGATATTCAGTGCATTTTTGAACCTGTTGTCTAAATCAGTATTCACATTTTTCATCAGGTCTGCAAAGTAATTATCCAACTTAGATTTAATCGCTGCGAAATCGTCTTTTACCGAAAAATTGTCTGTAATAAATTCAGATGTTTCCTTTAGTACTATTTCAAGTCTCTCAAAACGATTACTTATTTCCGTTGCATCAACTTTGAATAGAGCAGGAAACATAGTTGGCAGAAAGCGAATGCCTGCATATTGAAATGAATTGTCAAGCGGGAACTCTGTGTATTTTTTACAAAATCCCATTACAAAGTTTTCTGAAGGATTGTCAAGCTGAAAGAAAATGTCAATACATCCGTCAGCAACTACTCTGTATGTAAATGGGTCTTGAAGCCTTTCGTTTGTTTTTAGCTCCCAATAACAATAAATAACATTGGAAAGTCTGTCGTCTGGTAAAATCTCTCTGTAAGAAACACCTTGTCCTGTCTGTTTAATGGTTGGTTGTACAGGCCGGTAAAGTCGTCTTATGTTGAAGTCATTCAGCACGCTTCAGGTCTTTTTAGTTTTACAAACAACGAGCGAATTTACACACTATTTCATATAACACCGGGTTGTGAACACCTCCCAAAATTACTCACCAACTCCATTACTCACCACAAATATAATATTTCTTTAAAAGCACCATTAAAATGCCTTTTTAAAAAGGTTTTAAATGCTTTTTAAACAACAGGAGTGGCCTGCTTAAACCGGATTACTCAGGTTAGAATCATTTCCAGATAATATTCCCGGGATTCCATTTGTTTTTTGGCAGGTCTTCGCCAGTTGGATAACCAATGGGTATAACGTTTAAGGGTATGTGGTTATCCGGAAGGTTGAGTTCTTTAATCACCACTTTTGTTCTTTCATCGTACGGATAAGAAGCAGTCCATACTGCTCCTAAACCCATGCTCTCTGCGGCAAGCAGAATATTCTGGGTGGCGGCTGCACAGTCCTGCACCCAATAGCCTTTGTCTTTTAAATTGCCTGCTTTCTCCATATCGCCGCACACCACTATAGCGGCTTGTGCCTGTGTAAGCATTTTGGCATATGGCAACTGTTCGCTCAGGGCATCGAGGGTTTTACGCAATGTTACTACATAAAATACCCAGGGTTGCCTGTTTACTGCTGTTGGAGCTGCCATACCTGCCCTTAACAAGGTTTCTATTTGCTGCTTTGTAACAGGCTGGCTGGTAAAATTGCGCACACTTTTCCGGTTATGAATCACCTCTAATGTTTGATTCTCATGCCGGTTGCTATAGTCAGCAACAAATGGTTTGCCGTCAATTTTATCCATTGACCTGTCGGCCTTTGGTATCAGGCGCCCTGTTTCGTAAAAACTTCCTGCGGCATATATAATGGGATTCAACAAATTTATATCCACCTTGCCCTCAGCATCCAGAATGGCCACATCTGCCTTTACATCAATAACTTTTCCGATAAACTGCCTGTGCGAACCGAGTTCGTGCATAGCCGTGACTTCACATTCAATAACGATGGGAAATTCTTTTATATACGGGGCATTTACAAACTCAGCCCTTACAGGCGTGAGCCCGGTCTCTTTAAACTTATCTGTATCCCTGCCCGAAACAGTGCCGGCATATCCAACATACTTAGCCAATTGTGATGAAGGAATATTCACTGTAAAAGCCCTGGTTTCCGTTACATTTCCATAGGAGTAGGTAGCCGGGCGCATAGAAACCGCAATGCTCAGCGGATCTGAGTTGCAAATGCCTATCCATGCAGCGGTCATCATATTGGGTTTGCCCGATTTATCATAAGAGCCTATCACCATTGCTGGCTGAGGGTATAAATAACTTTTAACACCCACCGACTTCTTGCTGAATGGAACTGCTGAAGTATCTGATGCCGGCAATGTGGTGTTCTCCGTTTCAACTGCTGCAGGGCTTGCTGACTTCTCTGATCCTTTTTCCTTGTTGGTAAGAAGAATTGCCAGTACCAGAACGGCCACGGCAAGTACAAGATTTAAAAATTTACTCTTCTGCATGATTTTAAATTTTAAAGGTCAGTGTTTTTGGCTTTCCTGTAGGAAATAGTGTCCAATAAACATCCTGTAGGACAGACCGAACACCAGGGTTTGGTAAAAAATAAAGATAAGAGCACAATCACTAAACCAAAGATGATAAGTAATGTGCCTGCGATGCGAAAAGAGAAGAACATAAAAGGCTCGAGATAGGATAATCCGGGAGCAAAGCCAATTAACAATGCGCCTGCAATAAGTGTGAGATATATTTCTCCGGCAGTTATGCCCATCAACCGTGCAGGCAGCTTTCGTTTTTTAAAGGGTGTAAAATGGTTGGTAAGTTCCTGTAAAGCCCCCATCGGACAGAGATAGTTACAGTAAAATTTGCGCTTGCCGGCAAAAGAGATGGCGAATGCCAGCAGAAATATTACACTGCTTTGCCAGTTGGACCGCCAGGTAAAACCATCAAGCAGCCATCTGTGCATTAACTGGGCCGATAGTGCAATATTGAGGATTAAACCCATGATTATCAATACCAGAAACATATAAATGATGCGGTACTTTGCCATTCCTTTTTTGTAAACCATTACCAGGGAAAACAACATTAAGCTCAAAAATAAAATGTCCTTAACCCTTGCCCGATGGTTTGTTTCTGCTGTTAGCGAAGCACCCGATCCTGTAACCGATGATGCTGTTTGCCTCACACCTGCTATTACAGCTTTACTGGTGTGGGTGGCTCCTGAGATAACATCAACCTGCAACTGCACAGCATCTTTCAGGTTCATTCCTTTCCACCTGCCAATAAATTTATCGCCATATATGGCTTCTATGTAATAGCCGGTCTCATTATTCGGCAACAGAATAATTCTGGTAATGCTTAAATTATCGTCAATGCCTATCAATAAAGGAACCAAGCCTCCATAACCATATTGCCGGGAGTAATCAGTTGAGAGAAGTGCTGAACCTATTTTATTGTTTCTGTGGTTATAAACATCAAATGCTCCATTCCTGTTTTGATCAAAATTGGTTGCTGCGGGGTATATTTCCTGTATATCTTTTAAGGTTACCGCAACCTCCAGTTCGTTTTTCTGGAATAAAAAATCCCTGCCTCCTCTGTAAGCTATGGCCGCCAGTAGGATGATTATCAAAAAGTATTGGTAAGCCGTTGCCCCGGCCTGCTGTTTATTCATTCGTGTTTCAGTGTTTGGTTCTCAGATTGAAGTAGTAATGCCAGGTTCATATGAAAAAATAAACTCCCGTTTGCAAATATACGGATTCAAGGCAATAATTCTCTGCATGTCAGTTATTGAGCTTCATAGGGTTTGCAGAAGTATATTTACAACTCTGAGCAAGAAGGGGAGTGGAAGTTGAGATTTGGTTAATTAACAGTAAATCTCTTTTTATACCTGTAAATGTTCGAAATTTTTTGAGATGTGGCTTGTAGTAAACTTATTTGTTATGGGACATGGTGAAGTTGTTTGGTTTCTGAGCATCCTGTAACTTCGGGATCAAACAGTACAAAAGTTGATGCGGGGAAGAATGTTTTTTCCGATAGCAGGTAAACCATTATAATCGCTTATAATCAAACGAATGTTGGCTGCTGTGCTTAATTTTTCTCGGTTAATTGTCTGGTCTGTTTAATTAATTTTCCGTTGAGTTTTTTCAACTTACTTTCGAGCCTGATAAGTTTAGAGCTTTTCAGGTCAGTAGTATTCACTCTGGTTAAAACAATTCTTGCTTCTACAGAATATTCTTTAAAATCTTTATGCAAAACATTAATGGAGCGGTCAATTTGTTCAATTGCCTTAATTAAGTCTGAGCCTTTAAGCTCTACAAAATATGAGATTTCCTTTGCGCAGTTTAAAAGCAAAAAGTCGCATTTGGAATCATCATCATCTATTAAACATCCATCAACTTTATATTTGGATAAAACGTCCAGAGAATCGTTTTGATAAGTATACTTTGTTCTTGATTTTGCATCAGTACAAGTAACAATTTTGTTTTTCTGTCCTGTAAATTCAAAACAGTTTTCGAAAGGCTTGCAAAACATATTTTAAACAGTTTCAAATTGGAATAAAAAATCAAATTCATCATTAATAGTACCCGAAACGGAATCAATATTCTCTTGCTGAATTATATTTAACTCTTTGTCAATTATATCTTTAACTTGTCCTTTTGTAACTAATGCAGCATACACTTTTTCTCTGTTAATCCATAAATTTTTATTTATTCTTTCTTCCACAATAGTATTTTCAGAACCAACTTTATGGGCAAGAATTAAGTTGTTTAGGGATGCCAAAATATATGGACTATGTGTAGTGATAATTACTTGAGAATTTTCCACATTAGACATTAATGCAATCAAATTTGAGATTTCTTTTTGAGCTTCTGGAAATAAGTGTGCTTCTGGCTCTTCAATCACCATGAATACGTTTTGTTTCTCTAAAATGACAATGAAAAGCAAAAGGAGAATCCACAATGACTCCTGTTGGCCAGAAGAAGAGAAATTTAATTTTACGTATTTATTTGTTTCATAAAATATTTTTTCTCCGTCTTTGTCATATTGATATTTTCCTTTCAATATTTTACTAATAATTTCTTCTGCTAGTCTGGTTTTGTTGTAATCAATGTCATATTGAGTCAAAAGCCTTCTCTCTTTAATAATGTCTGAAAGCGATTTATTGAAAATTGGCCTTAAAATATTTATTTTATCCAAAAAGGTGCGCATCAAGAAGTCTAAATTTCTTGGGTTAATGAACTGAAGTTGGTCAGAAAGAGTAGCTAAAAGGCTTCGTCCTGCTGGAATAAATATTAACTCTCTGTCTTCCTTAAAAATAGAATTGCATTTTTCTTTAACATAAGAAACAAATTTTCTTTTGTTGCTATCAATTTGAAGAAGTTCTTTGCTTGTCAACAAAGACGGATTACGCTGACCAATAGAACTTGAAAATTCTATTGCCTCTTTCACCAGGTTTTTAAAGTCATTCTTAAACTGTTCGCTAAAATTCGGCGAAATATATTTGTTATTTGTCTCAATTGTAACGCTAATCCATATGTTTTCAGTGTAATAATATTTTAAATGAAGTCCAATCAAATGAGTACTTGCTCCAAAATAATCAAGATATTTTTGTCGGATAGATTTTGCATACGTTCCGATTGATTTTGAAAAATCGTTCTTCTCAATCGACTCTATAAAATATTTGACTAAGTCATCATTTAATGACTTGAAAAAGAAAATAGTTTTAGCAATTGTACTCTTTCCACTAGCCTGAGGTCCAATAAGAATACTGAAATCTTTTATGTCAAGATTCAACTCGTTAATTGGTCCAAAGTTTCTGATTTCTATTCTTTGCATTATTTCAAATTTGAATGTTCAAAGTTAATCAAATTTGTCTCTTGTGCCGTAATTTCGAAGCATTGCCGATCTCGGGCAAATATACGCGCCTGCGCGCACATCTCTTGTTTGTTTACATCCACCACAATTACCCATTCATTCTCAATTTTCCCAACAAATATACCATTTCTTTAAAACACCCTGAAAATATTCTTTAAAAGGGTTTTAAAAGCTCTTTAAGCAATAGAGGAGACACTGCTTTGCTCCGGAATGGGTGGCAAATTTTGGCCGGAATATTCACTTCATTATCTGTGGTGGTTTGTCGGTCTATTTGTTGCTATTATTTTCATTGTCTTTCTGTCGTGGGATGGGATATTTTTAAAATTTCTTTTTCTCTTCCGTTGACTTTGCATGCTCTTCGAGAATAATTTGGTTGAAGGTTGGCTTGAGTGGCTTTGACAATATTCTTGTAAACGGGGTATGAGGCTTTCGGTTAAACATATACATTGAATTTTTTAATAAAATCAATACTTACATCTCGACAGCCTTTTAAAAACAGCAATGTTTCGTTAGATGCTTGAGATACTAAATCAATTTGTTGATATGTTACAATCAATGTCCCCTTTTTAGCCCGGCTCGTTGCAACGTTAAAAAGGTTAGCATCCAGATCAAAGGATGGATTATTCAATGGTAGATATAGAATAGTTACATCTGTTGTAAGACCTTGAATTTTATGAATCGTATTTAAAGTTAACCTGCTGTAATCAGAAGACAAACGGCTGTACTGTTCGTATAAGGAGGATTCGACTTTTATATAGGGCGATAAAAGAGCAATCTCAATTTTGCTATTGTTGCTGAGTATTTCATGACCAATTTGGCAAATAAAACGGATTACATCCTTTTCGGTGAAACCTTGCATAGAAGCTGGCAACTTAGCAATTGAAATACCACCATTTGAGTGAAACATATCAAAATACCGGGAAGTGAATTTTGTATTTCCTTCGTCTTTTGAAATACTTTTCAAAGTATTTTGATAATAAACAGCAGTAAGATTTGCAGCCTCTGATGTCAACCTACGTGTAAAAGTCAAGCGATTAGAAATGTCATTGTTATTAAAAGCAAATGTTTCAAGACCATTAATTACGCCATCTATCTCAGGGTGTATTTTATAAGCCTGTTCCTTTTGCTTTACAACTGGGGTAAGCTGTTTGTGGTCGCCAATAATCAATAACTTTTTTGCAATAGAATTGAACATTGCAATCGTAGCCAAATAAGCTTGTGAAGCCTCCTCAATAATTAATAAGTCAAATCGTTTTTTAGTGGCTGCTAATTCGGCTTGCTTTTGAGATAACTTATAATAGGTAGAAAGTAAAAGTTCACCTTGTATCGGAGCTAAATCATCGGCCGTTTTTAACTTAGTAATAAGCTTAAATTCATCTGATGACAAATTCGTTTTGGACACTTTACCCTGGTCAAGTGGTGTATTTAATCCATCTTTATCTGCAATTTCCATTAGAGCCTTATTTGTTAGGGCTGTTATGCAAATAGACAACCCTTTTGAAAGGTACTGTTCGCAGATTTCCGCTGCTAAATGAGATTTACCAGTACCTGGAGGCCCTTGAATCAAAATGGTTTTGTGCCTATCCAATAAATCAATGACTGTTGTAGTTACTGAATTACTATTATCTAGTGAATTGGGTGACCATTCGTCTTCATTGACTGTTACATCTAGATTGAGAACAGCATCAAAAGGATTTTTTACAACAAAGTCTTTCAGATTAATCAAATAGTCAATAGGCGGGTCAGACTCGGCCACTACTACAAGAGGATGATGGCCCTTGCTCAAATAATTATCTTTAATCTGGCTGAGTAATTTCTGCTCAAATCCATTCACCAAAACATAGGACCATTTTGGATCATCGGATTTGAGGTAGTTTATCGTCTTTATTTCAGTATTGAAGCCACTGAGTCTTGGATTGTCAGAAATTCTGAATTGTAAGTAAGTGAAATCCCAATCAGAAGAATTGGCAGGAGCCCCAGCTCCTACCATGCAGAGAATGTAGGGTTGTTTCATTCTTGGAACTAAACCTGCTTTAAAGCGTAGTACAACATTACCTTGTGCTTCCTGCAGCCCCCAAATGCGGCCAACAAACAAACGCTTTTCCTGAATCAATAACTTCATTGAAGTGTTGGCGTATCTCTCCCATTCTTCTTCAATGACATTTATCTGCCATTCATAGAACTCAATATGCTGCTGATTGGGTATTTGCATATTTTAATCTTCAGATTCGTTACCAATATTGACATTCCAGATCGTATCACTGGATTCACTGTTTCTAATTTTCTCAAAAATTGCTTTATACTCCTTTTTGTCTGACATACGAATAATCAACCAAAGATTTTCAGGATCAAACTTGCCTTCAATAATATCATCAATATCTGATACCCCATTCCCTGCCTCGATTCTTAAAACCCTGTAATCAGCTTTAGAATCTCGTATGACCTCTTCTCTGGTAGTACATAATCGGCAATCAGTATTATCATTGCCTGTAAGTATATACAAATAGGTATTTGAGTTCTCCAATTCTTGCCAACTTGATGCACGGAGGTATAGCAAACCAGACTTAGCTGACCTACATTTAATTTTAAGAGCATTTGCAATTTTTCTATCAACACCTGCCTTATAAACCGGATATAATTGTGAATATTCGTGTGTATTCTTCAATTTTTCCTCAGCTTCCGTTACGTCATAACCGTTGCATGACAAATAAATCAAACCTTTGATTAGGGAAGCAAGATTCAGATCTTTATGAAAACCACGAGGTATTTCATCACCAAATAGTCGTTTAAGTGAAGTCGCTTCTTCATCTGAATAACTTACTTCATATTGCTCCTTGTGTTTTTTATTCTGATACTCATCCTTTACTTTAATTAAATCAGTATAAATATCATTTGGAAGAATCCCTTTCAACGGATAAGGCATTTCATCTGCTGCATCAGATGTAACGAAGTAATTGTTATTCACAACGGAAACCTTGCCTTGAAAAATGCACTTTGTGAATATTTTGCTATATGTAAGCTTATTAGGCAATAATTCACCATTATAGATGTAAATAGGATACTGAGCACTATGCTGCCATTTGGTATAATACGGCTCTGAAAAGAGGGTACTATCTCCTAATATTCTTTCACCATCCGTTGCAATAAGAGTTTTCTCATTAGTTGATTTTACAAACTTGTGTAGGCTCTCGGGCAATACATCATCAATAACATGGCAGCCCGATTCAATAATTGAAGCAAATATCTCTGCCGAATAATCTCCCCATCCAGTATTTAAAGTATGGAAAATGCTATTCTCTGACATAACTACCAATTTATAAGATTCAGGATTTAATTGAACCATCACCGCCAAAGGAGTATCGACACCCAGTAGTTTCTTTTCTTCGATTTTGGCATATAAATCCTTCAGAAATACTTTATCGAAGCTGGCCTCTTTTTCATTCTGTAATTTCAATAACCACTGCATAGTATTACTCAACAGAATGGAATTATCCAAATTCACCAATCCCTTTTGGAAAACCTCCCTGTTTTTCTCAGCAAGCCCTTTACGTAGCAAGATAATAGGACTATCTGCTTTATTTAAACCTGCGAGATGGAGAAATGCCAATTTCGGTTCCTTTTCCTGATCGTTCATCCATTTCTGAAGCCATGCAGGAGCAAACTCTTTATCTATGGCAAAGTCATTATCCAAGATTATATTCTGAAGTGTTAGGTCTTTAAACTCAAACCTTCCTTTAAAGTATGGATACTTTAGTGCAAAAAGTAGAGAAATAAAATCGATACAATGAGCTTCGTATTTAGACTTATCGGTTTCAAAATAATACTCACTGAAATCAGGCTTACCCTTTTTGAAATCCAATTTTGGCTTGTCTTCCTGGTACAATAGCAAGAACATTACTTGTTGAGGCGATAAACAATCAAGCTGTATTGAATGAAGCTCATTAAAAATATCCTCTGTTTTCTTATGAGATGTTTTAAAAACCTTTCTTAATGTTCCGGTATTTTTTATATCTACAAAGTTTCCAATAACCTTAGTTAATGCAGCGGTTTCATCCTTGTAAGAAGTTAGAATTTCCGATAACTTCAAGACATAACGTCTCTCAGCTATTGTATCCGTTGCAGGAAACCGAAATATTACTTCATCTGAAATATTCTTTTTTGAAAGGCCGTGCCCATCGATGGTAATTTTAGAGACTAACGAATCAAAATACTTGTCATCCTCCTTTCCCAAATCTATTATCAACTCAAACAATAAATGTTCAGCACTCTCCTTGCTGTAAACGATTTCAGAAGTTAAATCTATACTCGCTAACTTCTCAACAAAAAGCCTGCCTGTTTCCTCATTCATAACTGTTCGAACATACTTTACAAATGATAATGTGGCGAAGCCAATTTCAAGCAGGTGGTTAATTAACTCTTCACTTTCTATTAAGCCTATTTTTGACCTGGTATTAGCGTAAAGTTCAGATGGCAATAAGTTGAGGGTGCTTTTTCCAATGGGGCTACCATCAATCAAATTAATTAATTCTTTGTCATTTGTGTAGTATGTCTTACAGTTGGCAACATGATTCAACGTCAATAGAACATCGCCTTTCTGAAATTGTATTACCTCCAAAAGAGAATTATCTCCGTTTGTGGAAGCCCAATCAAGAAAATCATTTGACTGTTCAATAGAATGTTTCGATGATTTTGTAATGAGCTTTGCAATTGACCCTTTCTTACATCCTAAAGAAAACTTCTCAATAAGGGGTAAAGAGAGAGAATGAGCCGTGTATTCGTTTGTTAAGCCTTCAATTACAGAGCAAATGGCCTGATATTTATCCGCTGTCAACTTCAATAAGCTATCCGGACAATATACAGCTGATGGCAATTGGAATGCCTGTAAAGCACGTACGTACAACCAAGGTATTCTTGTGTATGAAATTTCTTTATCTGCCGGAAGTTTGCTATGAAGTTTTAGTACATAAGTATAAAATGATTCTATATCAGTTGAACTAAAACCAATGGTTATTTCTTTAAACAATACTGAATTACAAAAAAGCAGTTCAAGAATATTAGATTCATCAATCAGG
>CAZRNU010000076.1:0-13957 GCA_964601515.1 uncultured Bacteroidales bacterium
ATCTATTGTAATTGCTCACAGACTTTCAACTGTTGTAAATGCTGATCTTATCTGCGTTGTTAATGAAGGAAAAATTGTTGAAGAAGGCAAGCACGAGGAATTAATTCAATTGCAGGGATTATATCATAGATTGCATAACCTTCAAATGTTTTCATAAAAAAAAACACAAAATCATATTTATAATTTCAATTATCATTATTTTTACAGCCGGTTTGAAAAATAATTATTGAATTAACACTACCTAAATTATGGATTTAAGCAATATTTTAGCAATAGCTGGTAAAAGTGGTCTTTTTAAGGTTATGTCGCAAACGAAAAACGGAGTTATTGTAGAATCTCTTGAGGATGGCAAAAAAATGCCTGTATTTGCAAATAGCCGCTCAAGTGCACTTGAAGATATTAGTGTATTTACTGTAAATGAAGACCTACCTCTTAAGGATGTGTTTAAAAAGATTTTTGATAAAGCTAATGGTGGCAAAGCAATTGACACAAAAGCAGATAAAAATGAAATGCTGAAATTTTTTGAGGAAGTTTTACCTGAGTTTGATAAGGACAGAGTTTATGTTTCTGATATAAAAAAGATATTATCATGGTACAACCTTCTAGTTGATAAAAAACTTATGGTTTTTGAGGAAGAAAAACCAGAAAAGAAAACTAAAGCAAAATCTAAAACAGAAGGTGAAGTTTCAGAAGACAAAAAAGAAAAAGCTACTAAGACCTCTACAAAAAAGGACACAGCAGTTAAACCAAAAACATCTGCTGCTGCTTCAAAAACAATAAAAGCTCAACCGGCTAAAGGAGGAAGTGCTAAAAATAAAGGAATTGGAATTAAACAAAAATAAACACTGAAGTCCGGCAACGGACTTTTTTTTTAACACCTATGTATAAAGCAATTATAAGACCTGTCTTCTTCCTGTTTAATCCGGAGTCTATTCATCATTTTGTAAGTTTCTGTCTTAAAAAGTTGTTTATTATTCCCGGATTAAAAATTTTGGTTCGAAAAGTATTCGTCGTAAAATCAGCAAAACTAGAAAGAACATTATTTGGACTTACATTTCCTAACCCTGTCGGATTTGCTGCAGGTTTTGATAAAAAGGCAGACCTTTATAACCATTTGTCTAATTTTGGATTTAGCCATATTGAAATTGGAACTGTAACTCCCCTGCCCCAACCCGGAAATCCAAAACCAAGACTTTTCAGACTTAAAAAGGACAAAGCATTAATAAACAGGATGGGTTTTAATAATCCCGGTCTTGAGGTGTTTGTTAATAATATTAGAAAGAAAAAACCTAACATTATTATTGGAGGAAATATTGGCAAAAACACATTAACACCAAACGATAAAGCTGTTGATGATTATTGCAAATGCTTTGAAGCTCTTTACGATTATGTAGATTATTTTGTTGTAAATGTTAGTTGTCCAAATATTACAGACTTAAAAAAACTTGCAGATAAGGATTCATTGCTGGAAATACTGACAGCATTGCAAAATCTAAATTCACAAAAAATAAAACCACGTCCTCTACTTCTAAAAATTTCTCCGGATTTAAACGAATCTCAACTCGATGATACTATAGAAGTAATACGCAAGGCTAAGTTTAACGGCATTATAGCTACTAACACAACTGTTACTAGAGATAACCTTAACACATGTAAAGAAAAAGTTCAAAAAATCGGTAATGGCGGATTAAGCGGTAAGCCGATATACGATAGATCAAATCATGTTATTTCATATCTTCATAAAAAAACAAACGGAACTTTACCAATTATTGGTGTTGGAGGTATAAATTCAGCCGATGACGCTATAAACAAACTAAAAGCCGGTGCTACACTGGTGCAGGTATATACCGGATTTATTTATGATGGGCCTTTTCTTGCCAAGCGAATAAATAAAAAGATACTTCGCGAATTACAATAATAAAAAGACTACAACAGGCAAACTTATTTAACATATTTTTGTTGACTCTATTGCAATAAATTTATAATTTTCAATTGCAATTTCATAGTTTATGAAGAGAGCTATAATATATGTTCTAATCTTTATTTCTGCTGTCATAAGCAGCTCCGAATTATATTCTCAAAAAGATTCAGGATTTAGATTTAACAATACTCGTAGAAGTAAAATCACCATACCTGTAAACGTTGCCCATAATTTGGTTATAGTACCTGTTCGCATAAACAATTCACCCCCATTTAACTTTCTGCTAGATACCGGCGTAAAAACGACTCTATTATCTGAGCCGCTGATGCTTAGTTTTCTTAGAATCGACTCTAGCGAAACCGTAATAGTATTAGGATTAGGGAAAGACGGTTATATTGTTGCTGAAAGAATTCCAAACGTAACTTTTAAAATGGATGGACTTACAGGCAAAGACATGAACCTTATTGTTCTTCCTGAGGGAGTTATTTCTTTGTCCGAACATTTAGGATTTCCTGTTTACGGAATACTTGGTTATGATTTTTTCAAGGAATTTCCGGTTAGAATAAACTATGCTTCAAAAGTTATAAGGGTATATCAAAAATCCGATTATAAAGTTTCACGCAGAAGAACAACAAAAATTCCTCTTTACATAAAAAATTCAAAACCCTACATAAAAGCAGAGATCACAGGCTGGGATGGAAGAAAAGATACCGTTGAATTACTTTTTGACTTAGGAGCAAGCAGTCCATTAATACTTAACGAGCAATATAAAGATTTTTCGGAAAAGCATATAGAAAGCTTCCTGGGAAAAGGATTGAGCGGAAAAATAATTGGTAAAGAAGGTAGAATAAAATCTATAAAAATCGAAGATATAATTATTGAAAACCCACTAGTTTCTTACCCGGAGGAAGACTTTCTTTTTCCACCTGAAGCAAATATTGACAGATGGGATGGTATTTTGGGGGGCGCAATCTTAAAGAAATTCCAAATTATTATTGATTATCCCGACAGTGTGCTATATCTAAAAAAGAATTACAGTTTTAAAGAACCGTTATATCCAAACTTATCAGGATTGGAGATTGTAGCAGAAGGACTTGCATATAATAAATTTAAAGTCGATTTTGTTAGATTAGATTCTCCTGCGAATAAAGCAGATATTCGTGAAGGTGATTTTATAATAGCCATAAATGAAAGGCCAACATTCTTTTATACCCTAGATGAAGTAGTTGGGGACTTAAATACAAGGCCTAATGATATAGTTACTTTGAAATTGCAAAGAGGAGATCAGATTCTTATTAAGAGAATAATTCTAAAATCTGACATATAACTAAGGCCAAAGAATTTTAAGTTCTTTTTCTCGGGCTTTCTCAACCCATTCTATAGGAATTATGCCCCAATTATTTCTAGGCTCAGGGTTTATTTTATTAAGGCTTTTTATATATTCTATCATTAATAATCTGAGTATATTGTCATTAACATCAACAACCCTGGATCTAAGCTCATTTTGACTAATTCCGGCACCTTTTACCATGTGAAAACCACCCCCACTCCCCCGATAACTATTTAAAGCCACCTTATATCTCTTTTCCGGAAAAAATTCTTCTCCGTTTTCCATTTGATGAATTGAAATTCTTTCTCCCTGAGGTTTAGATACATCAACGGTATATTTTATACCGGCGGCAGAATCAAAATTGTAGATACGTTTTTGCAATATAGATGTACCATTGTATTTGGCATCCGGATTCCCAAGAGAATCTAACCTATAATTCAGAAGTAAATCGTTTTCTTCCACCATATAATTAAACCAAAGCCCGTAATTGTATTCCAAAAAGCCCAAAATCTCGCTTCCGGTAAGCTCCATTGTATAGAGATAATTTTCAAAAGGATACCATTTAAACATATCCCTAATTCTTATATCTCCAGATTTAATAATAAGGTCAGGATTTAAAGGTGCTGCAAAAGAAATATCTGCCTGAGTAAAGTGTAATTGAACCTTGTGAATAAAATCTACTGCAGCAGAATTACCAAACAAAGACTCTTTAATATTAATATCGGCATTTGTGAATCCAACCTTTTGAATACTGTATTCAAAAACCTCATTTATGTCTTTTTCAAACCTATTAAGATAGTTAACACTTGGCGGTAATCCGGATATTTTATAAATTTCACCTCGTTTAGCAGAAAGATTAAATTTTCTTTTTGCTTCTCTATCAAAATCTAAATGGGCAACAGCAACATTTTTGCCGTGTGGGCCGGGTCCAATCACAAGCACAGAATCACCATTTTTGTTTATCACAAATTTGTTATGTTCAAGGTGGTCGTGACCGGTAAAAATAACATCAAAACCGGGAACATAGTGAGCGATATAAGCCGAAACATTATCTACAAGTTTTTTGGTAGGGTCCTGAGGGTCAAAAATTCCTAAGCCACTATGAAACAACCCAATAATAGCATCAGGAGCTTCCTTTTCTTTAATGTGAGAAACCCAATATTCTGCAGCCTCTACCATATCTTGAATAACAAGACCTTCATAAAGTTTCTCCGGGATCCAATATGTTACAGCAGGAGTAACCATTCCCAAAACTGCAATTCTGACACCACTGCGATTTAAAACAATATAAGGTATAAAATAAGGTTCACCGGTCTTTTTATCAATAATATTTGCACCAAGCCACGGCGTTTGCATTTGCTTTTTGATAGCATTATAAACTTCAGGACCTGCTTCTATATCGTGATTGCCTACGGTTGCAGCGTCATAATTCATAAAATTCATAATGCGTGCAAACAAGTTAACCTTATTTTTGTCAATATTATTCGCCCAGTATGCAGTAGGTTGTCCTTGAACTAAATCACCATTATCAAGCAATATGATTTTATTTTGATATTCACCTTTTACAGATTCCATAAGATACTGAACATTAGCTAGTCCATATCCCAAAGGCATATTATTTATAAAATCATAAGGAAAAACTGTAGCATGAATGTCGGATGTAACAACAATTTTTATGTCAACTTTTCTATTAGATGCATTAATTACAAGCATGTAAGAAAAAAGAAACACAAAAATTATAAGCCTTTTAAAAATTCCAACATTCATAACAAAAAAAATTAACATTGAAAAAAAAGCGCCGTAAATCGACGCTTTTTATTTTTACTGCCCTAAATAAGCTTTAAGCAGTTTACTTCTTGAAGTATGCTTAAGCCTTCTGATAGCTTTTTCTTTAATTTGTCTAACTCTTTCTCTTGTAAGGTCAAATTTAGCACCTATTTCATCAAGAGTAAGTCCGTGATTCATTCCTATGCCGAAATATAGATTTATAACATCTCTTTCTTTCTCTGTAAGAGTTGCAAGTGAGCGTTGAATCTCTTTAGCCAAAGATTCGTGGATTAGACTAGAATCTGCATTTGGAGAATCATTATTAATATAAACATCCAGTAAACTTGCGTCTTCGCCTTGAACAAGAGGTGCATCAACAGATACATGATGAGTAGAAATTCTGAAAGACTCAGCTATTTTTTCCTCATTAATATCCAATGCTTCTGCCAATTCTTCAGCAGAAGGAGGTCTTTCATATTTTTGCTCGAGCCTTGAGGCTTCTTTCTTAATTTTATTAAGAGATCCAACTTGATTTAATGGAAGTCTAACAATTCTTGATTGCTCCGCTAAAGCCTGAAGAATAGATTGTCTGATCCACCAAACAGCATAAGAAATAAATTTAAATCCACGGGTTTCATCAAATCTTTTTGCCGCCTTAATTAGTCCAAGATTTCCTTCATTTATAAGGTCAGGAAGACTTAATCCTTGATTTTGATATTGTTTCGCAACAGATACCACAAAACGTAAATTAGCTTTGGTAAGTTTTTCCAGTGCAGCTTGGTCGCCTTGCTTAATTCTTTGTGCAAGCTGAACCTCTTCTTCTGCAGTAATAAGTGGAACTTTCCCAATCTCCTGTAAGTATTTATCCAGGGATGCCGTATCACGATTTGTGATTGATTTTGAAATCTTTAATTGTCTCATATATTTTTACAAGTATTTGATTACCAGGAAGTATGCAAGTATTTAATTGAATTATATGTTCAAAAAAGTGCACAAAGGTACAAAAATTAACTGACTTTCACAAACTAAATATGACTATGATATTTGCTTAATATTGTACGTAAAACAGGCTAATTTGTTACAGTCAAATTAGCCTGTTTTTATTCTAACAATAATGTTTGATATAAGTTCAATTAAGTCGGAAGTCGACAGTCGGAAGTCGATAGTCGACAGTCGGAAGTCAACAGTCGTAGGGATTAAAATCTTACAAATCTTCAATCTTACAAATCTTCAATCTTACAAATCTTCAATCAATTCATATTTACCCCATAATAGAATCTATTTCCATTTGGATAAATTCCTTCCACCAAAATTCCACCTTTAGCTTCACCAAGAAGCTTAGTAACATCTCTTGTTGTTTTTACGGGTTTTCTTTCTATATGTGTAATAATAAAACCTTCCCTTATTCCTGCGTTTCTTAATCTCCCTTGCCTGATTGAACTTATTCTTACTCCATGTTGGATATTTAATCTTTCCAATTCAGCTTTAGAAGCAGGTTCAAATTCAGCTCCGATTTTTTGAATAATATCTTTTTCGCCTTTTTGCACAATTTCCATATCACCATGGATATTCCTCATCACTGCAGTAGTTTCTAAAGTTTTTCCATCTCTATGATATTTAATCTGAACTTTATCTCCGGGTCTTTTTCTACCTGAAAACTCAATTAATTCAGATGGAGTATTAATTCTTTGATTATCCATTCCGATAATTACATCTCCTACCTTAATACCGGCTTCATAAGCGGCGCTTTTTTCTCTAACGCTTTGAACATAAGCTCCTCTGAATATACTTAAACCAAGCTCTTGAGCTATTTTGGAATTAAGTTCAGATACTTCTATACCAAGAAAACCTCTTTGAACTTCACCAAATTGTATAAGATCTTCCGAAACTTTTTTGGCAATATTTGACGGAATAGCAAAGGAATAACCGGCAAATGATCCTGTTTGAGATGCAATTGCTGCATTAATACCAATAAGTTCACCTCTTGCATTTACCAATGCTCCACCGCTGTTTCCTCTGTTTAATGCGGCATCAGTTTGAATAAAGGATTCTATTGCAGTGCCTCCTCCCAAAATATTTATATTTCTGCCTTTTGCACTCACAATGCCTGCCGTAACAGTACTTGTAAGATTAAATGGGTTGCCGACGGCCAAAACCCACTCGCCTACTCTCACTTCGTCGGAATTTCCAAATTCAAGAAATGGCAATCCATCTACATTTACTTTTATTAGTGCAAGGTCTGTGGTTGGGTCTGTTCCTATTATTATTGCATCATAAATACTGTTATCATTAAGAGTAACCTCAATTTTATCAGCATCCTGAACTACATGATTATTAGTAACAATGTAGCCGTCCGAACTTATTATAACACCACTTCCTGAGGCAACAACTGTTCGTTGAGGAGTTCTTGGTCTTTGTGGACCAAAGAAAAACTCGCGAAACGGATTATTATAAAAATCGTCGAATAGGTTACCTTTTTGTTCATATTCGGTGCGTATATGAACAACTGAATTAACTGTCATTTCAGAAACAAGAACAAAATCAGGCAACCCACTAGGTAAATTAGAAACATAATGCGACAATCTGGCGTGATAATCATCTGATTTACTGCCCGTTAAAAAATCAAAATCTGCATTATTCTTATTGCCAAAAAACAAGCTGTTTAATCCGAGTGCAACAAAACCTCCAAGAACAGCGACCAAAAAATAAAAGCCAAATCTTTTCATACTTTTCTCCTTTCGTTTTTATTTTAACAACGTGTCAAAACACCACAAATTGTAGACCTTTGCTCAACAATCGCCTGTTAAATTTTGTTAATAATAAAGTGATTTAAATTAAGCTAAAACAAATAATCTCAGCTAGTAATTTTGTAATTTTGAAGAAAATTCACAAATCACTTACAATTCCATGAAAAGAAAAAGAACATCCGAATATAACATCCTGAATTTAGCATTAGGATTGCTTTTGGGCTTCTTTATTGGAGGTGGAATTGCATATTTGAATTTCAACCGACAAAATGACAGTTTTTTTTATAAATATTTTCAAGAATTATACGAAAAAGCTCAGAGTACATTCCTTCCCAAGTATTCTAATGAATACTTAGTACGAAAAAATGAAAACAAAATAAATGATAAAAAGGACAGTATTGAAACCGGGAAAAAAAATGTGAATTCCGGTTCAGAAATATCCTACATTCACATTGAAAATGATATCCGTGCATCTATCGATAGTGTATCGCAAATCCATAGAGATTCTGTTTTTGAAGCAATTTCCGAAAATACTGATTCATCGGGTTTTTATGAAAACATTACATTACTTACAGATAAACTCATTTCAACCAAAGCAATTGTTTTAGATTTTGAAAGAGCATCCATTAGTGATGCAACACGTGAATTGGATTCATTATTGGGAAATGTTCCAGACAGAAGAAAAGTTCCTGATAATCTTTATTATATTGAGTTTTACGAATCTCCTATTAACTTTCAGGGTTACAAAATGAGTAAAAACAGAATTATGCTTTATGGGCTAAATTCTATTAATGCAGCAACATTCAAAGTCTTAAAAAATGAAATATATCTGAATTATTTAGATGATTACTACTTACTAAAAGAATCGAATGATTTCTTGCCTTTAAGACCAATTTCAGAAACATACATTATCAATCAATTGGAAAATAAATGATTAAAGAGTTTTATAAATATCATGGAAGTGGAAATGATTTCATTATCATTGACGACATTGATAATCAGATAGAAAAAACTATCAAAAACAAGCAAAGCTACATTAAACAGCTATGCAACAGACACTTAGGAATTGGCGCAGATGGTCTTATGTTTCTGCAAAAAAGTAAAAATGCAGATTTTCGAATGAAATACTATAACTCTGATGGTAAAGAAGGAAGTATGTGTGGAAACGGTGGAAGGTGTATAGCTGCATTTGCTCATTTGAAAGGCTATGCAAAGAAAAATACGACATTTGAAGCTATAGACGGATTGCACTATGCTGAGATTATCGACAATGCGGTAAATTTAAAAATGTCTGATATTGAAGGGTACAAAAAATTTGGAAAATCATTCTTCTTAGATACAGGCTCTCCTCATTATGTTGAATTTGTGAAAGATGTTGAAAACCTTGATGTTATAAAAAAAGGAAAAAAAGTCAGACATGATGAAAGCATTAATCTCGGAGGAACCAATGTAAATTTTGTTGAAATTCAAAAAGACACGCTATTTGTCAGAACATTTGAAAGAGGTGTTGAAGACGAAACTTTGTCTTGCGGAACAGGAGTAGTTGCTTCCGCAATAGCAACATATATTCAAGGCATTACAAAAACCGAGTATAAAATTAAAACACTGGGCGGCAATCTTAAAGTGAGATTTAATATCAATAAAGAAACCGGCGTTATTGAGAATGTTTGGCTATCCGGACCCGCAGTTTTAGTTTTTAAAGGCAGCTTGGATTAGGCTGGGAAGTTACAGGAAAGTGACAGGAAAGTGACAGTCGGTAGTCGCCTCACCCGATACCCGATACCCGATACCGACACCCGATACCTGATACCCGATACCATTTTCTAATTTGCTCAATAACACATTATCTCTTTTTTATTATTTTTGCTTGCTACTTAAAACAGATAAAAAATGAAAACTCTCAAAGGCAAGAAGATTCAACTTAGGGCGATGGAACCAAAAGATATTGATTTTCTTTTTCAAATTGAAAACGATACAAATATTTGGAGTGTAAGCAATACAAACAGTCCATTTTCTAAATACTATCTTGAGCAATACATTCTTAACAGCCACAATGATATTTATTCTGAAAAACAATTAAGGCTTATTATTGAAACTCATAAAAAAAAGCCGGTAGGGTGCATAGATTTATTTGAATTTGACCCTAAAAACCTTAGAGCAGGTATTGGTATTCTTATTGTTTCTGAAGAAAGGCAAAAAGGTTATGCTGCAGATTCCTTAGATGTTTTGATTAACTATTGTAAAAATATTTTATTCTTAAATCAGCTGTTTTGTAATATTGGGTCAGACAATAAGGTTAGCTTAAAGCTCTTTCAAGAAAAAGGTTTTGAGATTACAGGAACAAAAAAGAAATGGATAAGAACTGAAAGCGGTTTTAAAGATGAAATGTTCCTACAACTTTTATTCTAAAAAATTCAAAGGAATTTAAATCATTTATTTATGGCAAAAAAGAAGAAAAAGGGTAAATCGGGTTTAAAAAAAATTCTGCTATGGGTTATTGGAGTTGTTTTTATTCTTGCATCTATTGCAGGATATAAGATTTACAGCTTTATATTCGGACCCAATATTAATCTGAGCGGAGAAGAAACCACATACATATACATAAAAACAGGAAGTACATATTCTGAAGTTAGAAGTTCATTAATTGATAGCGGTTATATCAAGAATTTGAATTCATTTGATTGGGTTGCTGAAAGAAAAAATTATCCAAGCCTTGTTAAAGCAGGAAGGTTCCAAATTAAAGACGGAATGAGCAATAACGAGCTTATTAATATGCTGCGTTTAGGCAGGCAAGAACCAATTAAGCTTACATTTACAAATATTCGCACAAAAGAGCAGCTTGCAGGACATTTAGCAACTCGCATAGAAGCAGATTCTCTGTCGATTATAAGTTTGTTAAACGATAGATCTGTTATGAATTCATACGGACATACTGTTGAAAATGCAGCACTTCTTTTCATCCCAAATACTTATGAGTTTTTTTGGAATACATCTGCAGAGCAACTTCTTCAGAGGATGCAACGAGAATATCAGAGGTTTTGGAATGAAGAAAGGCTTCAAAAAGCAGCGGCTATAAAAATGACTCCTCAGGAAGTTGGAATTATGGCTTCAATTGTTCAACAGGAAACAATAAAAGCTGATGAAATGGATATAATTGCAGGGGTTTACGTAAATCGCATCAAAACTAAAATGCCTCTTCAAGCTGATCCCACAGTAATTTTTGCTCATAAAGATTTTACCATTACCAGAGTATTAAAGAAGCACCTTGAATTAGATTCTCCTTACAATACTTATAAATACAGAGGCCTGCCGCCAGGACCAATTAGCTTACCCTCCCCGGCTGCAATTGAAAGCGTTTTGAATTATAAAAAACATGATTACCTCTATTTTTGCGCTAAAGACGACTTTAGCGGATATCATGCATTCGCACGTACATATCAGCAACATTTGGCAAATGCAAGAAAATATCAGCAAGAACTCAACCGTAGAAATATTATGAGGTAAATAAAAGTGATTTGTTATCTTTGGTAAATAAACTCAAGAATTCAGATTACAAATAAGTATCCCAAAAAATATATAGTTATGACAAAGATTATTTTTGGCACCGATGGTTGGAGAGCAGCAATTGCAAAGGAATTTACTGTTGAGAATGTAGCCCGAATCAGTCAGGGTGCAGCTCAATGGCTTATAAAAAGAAAAGAAAATCTTTCGGTAGTAATTGGCCACGATTGCAGATTTGGAGGACCACTTTTTGCTGAGACAGCGGCAAAAGTATTCCTAGCAAACAACATCAAGGTTTTTTTAGCCAAAGGATTTGTGTCAACGCCAATGATTTCTATGGGAGCACTAAATTATAAAACAGGCTTAGGAGTTATCATAACGGCTAGTCATAACCCATATACAGACAACGGCTATAAGCTAAAAGGCGGTTATGGCGGACCATTAATGGAAAACGACATTCACGATGTTGAAAAGCTTATTCCCGACAATAATATGCACGATATTGACTCTATTTCGCTGGCAGAATTTGAAAAAAAGGGACAATTAGAATACGTTGATCTTGAAACAATGTATTGCGATTATCTAGAAAAGAAATTTGATTTGGAGCTGATTAGAAATTGCGGAATGGAATTCGCATTTGATGCAATGTATGGTTCAGGTCAGAATGTTATGAGGCGTTTGTTTCCTGATATAACATTGCTGCATTGCGAACATAATCCGCTTTTCAATTATATCTCACCGGAGCCACTTTTAAGAAACCTTCAGGAAATGTCTGATGTAATAAGAATTGCCGAAGATATTGATTGCGGATTGGCTATAGATGGCGATGCCGACAGAATTGCATTATTCAATCACAGGGGCGATTATATTGACTCTCATCATATCCTACTCCTGCTAATTCATTATCTACACAAATACAAAAAAATGGACGGTAAGGTTGCAACAGGCTTTTCTTCAACACAAAAAATCAAGAAACTTTGCAAGCTTTATAATTTAGATTTGGAAATTGTAAAAATCGGATTTAAACATATTTGTGGTTTAATGCTCACCGAGAATATTTTGGTAGGAGGCGAAGAGTCCGGAGGGATTGCGGTTGCAGGTCATATTCCTGAAAGAGACGGAATTTATAATGGAATTTTAATATGGGAATTTCTTGCTAAAACAGGCAAATCGCTTCAAGATATTATTGATGAGATCTATGAATTAACAGGTTCTTTTGCTTTTGAAAGATCAGACCTCAGACTTTCAGAACAAGACAAGCAGAGAATTGTAAAGAACTGTGAACAAGGAGCCTATAAAAGCTTTGGCAATTACAAAGTTGAAAAAATAGAAACTCTAGACGGGTTTAAATACTATTTCAATGATGATGAATGGTTAATGATTAGACCTTCCGGCACTGAACCTGTGCTTAGAACTTATGCTGAATCATATACTAAAGAAGATGCATTAAAAATTCTCAAAGCCGGCTATGATACAATCATGCAAAAATAAAGCAATTGTATTTTTGCTTTGTGTTATTTCTTTTTTAAAAATTGTAAGTGCGCAGACTGTTGAAACCGACAGTCTGCCTTCTATTAATAACTCAAGACTAATTATATCAAGTGCCACAATTGCCACAGGATATACTACGGCAATAATCCTTCTCGATCAGGCTTGGTATAAGAATTACCCACGTTCTTCATTTCACTTCCACAACGATAACGCCGACTGGCTTCAGATTGATAAAATGGGACACTCCATTTCTTCATATTATCTAAGCAGCTTAAGTTATAAGACTTTTAGCTGGGCAGGATTAAATAATAAGCATTCAACATTATGGGGTAGCTTATCCGGCTGGGCATTTATTTCTGTTATTGAAGTTTTGGATGGCTTTTCTGCTGAATGGGGCGCTTCTGCCGGAGATATTATTGCAAATACGGCCGGTACTGCTTTATTTACAACCCAACAGCTTACATGGAAAGAACAAAGGATTAAACTTAGATACTCATTTCATAAAAGCGGACTTGAAACATACAGACCGGATTTGCTGGGAACAAATCTTGCCGAAAATATGCTTAAAGACTATAACGGTATAACGTCGTGGTTATCTTTTAATCTGAACTCATTTGCAGGCAAGAATTCTAATATTCCACCTTGGTTAAATATTGCATTTGGGTATGGAGCAAATGGTATGCTCGGCAGCATCAACAATCCCACTGAATATAACGGTCAAACCCTTCCCTATTTCCAAAGATCAAGACACTTTTATATTTCGCCTGATATTGATTTCGGGAAAATAAATACAAATTCCACTTTTCTCAAAAGCGTTTTCTCATTGTTAGATTTCTTAAAAATGCCCGCTCCCGCAATTGAATACAGCAAAGAGTATGGTTTGCAGTTTCATTTAATGTTTTTTTAATATAACCCCCACGACATACTACAGACATTTAACTCCTGCCGGAGTTATGGATTAAAGATTTATAAGATTGAAAGATTCGTAAGATTTATAAGATTGGAAGATTCAGTGGTTGCCCCTTATACCCCTTATACCCCTTATACCCCTTATACACTTATACCCTTATACCCCTCCCTATACCCCTATACCCCTATACCCTATACCCTATACCCCTACACCCCTATACCCTTACCCTTAACCTTAACCAACCAACTTCAAAACACACCATTCCAAAATCCGACTCTAAATTTTGTTAA
>CAZRNU010000077.1:0-13935 GCA_964601515.1 uncultured Bacteroidales bacterium
CGACCCTCAGAACCACAATCTGATGCTCTAACCTACTGAGCTATAGCCACCGTTTGGGAGTGCAAATATAGAAATTTTTTTACTTCGGCTATATATTATTTCGTTTTTTTTTAATATACAATTATATTGGTATTAGCGGCAGCTTTAGCAGTGTCTATACAATATAGGCTAATTAAAAATAGTTATATTTGCGAAGTAATAATTTGAATTATGAATCACACAAAACATAACATACTTTTTATTTCCAGCTGGTATCCAAGTAGAATAATGCCAACTGATGGTAATTTTAATGAAAAATTTGCCGAAGCCTCTGCCCTTTATAACAATGTTTTTGCAATTCATGTTGTCGGCGATTCTGATATTACAGCTCCATATGAAATAGATCAATTTGTAAAAGCAAATGTTAAAACTCAAATTTGGTATTTTAGAAAAAAAAAAGGTTTAAGTCGTTATTCAAAAATAATTAACGGTTTTAGATATTTGAAATTCTATTTCAAAGCATTTAAAAGGCACAAAAAAAACTCAGGAAAACCTGATATAATACATCTTAACGTATTGTTTCCAGCTGGTTTGATAGTGTTGTTATTTAAATTATTTTATGGGATAAAATATGTAATTTCTGAACATTGGACCGGATATTTACCATCAAATGAGATTAAGAAATCTGCATTGGTAAAATGGACTAGCAAAAGGATTGCAAAAAGTGCAAGTATAATTATGCCGGTTACAGAGAATTTAAAAGAAGCTATGCATTGCAAAGGATTGATAAACAACTACATAGTAGTTCCAAATGTTGTAGATATAAAGTATTTTCACCCAAGAGAGAACAGGGAAAAAAATGAAAAGAAAGTAATTCTTCATGTCTCATCTTTAAAAGATGATCATAAGAATGTTACAGGAATCTTGAATGTAATTAATGAATTAAAAAACATAAGAACCGATTTTGAATTAAAAATTGTTGGCGATGGCGATCTTGAGCCTCATATTAAATATGCTGAAAAGCTAAACTTGAATAGCGAAATTGTAAAATTCCATGGAACAATGACAACGCAGGAAATAGCAGAAACTATGCAAATATCCGATATCTTTCTTTTGTTTAGCAATTATGAAAACCTACCTTGTGTGATAATTGAAGCTTTTGCAACCGGAATCCCGGTTATTTCTACAGATGTTGGAGGAATCAGAGAACATCTAACGATAGACAAAGGAATTTTAATTGAGCCAAAGGATGAAAAAACACTAATTGAATCACTTAATAAAACATTAGACAATTTAGACTTTTATAATAAAGAAGAGCTTCATAAATATGCTGCCAATAACTTTAGTTATGAAAAGATAGGCAGATCATTTACAGAAATTTATTCATCAGTTATTAAAAACTAAAGTATTGTTTAAGAATATTTCGACAACATTTGCCAGCAATTTTGTAAATGCTTTGCTCAACCTTCTTATTGCTATTGTTATATCACAATTCTTAGGAGCTGAGGGCAAAGGTGAACAAAGCATTATAATAACAAATATTTCAATTATTCTGTTAATAAATAATATTATTGGAGGTGCAACTCTTGTTTACCTGGTGCCAAGGTTTGACAACAAAAAAATACTACTGTTCTCTTATTTGTGGGCAATTACAATATGCTCATTTACATTTACTGTATCATTGATTGTCTCAGATTTAAGTATTTTCTACCTACTTCATATTTGTGTTTTAACATTTATAAACTCTATAGTAAGTGCAAATATGATGGTTCTTTTGGGTAAGGAAAAAATCATTTCTAAAAACATAATTACTTTAATTCAAATTACAATTACCGCAATATTTCTTCTCTTCTTTATGTTTGTTTTGAATAATAAAGATATCAAATCCTATATATACTCCCTGTATATTGGCTACAGTATATCGCTAATATTCAGCCTTATACTGCTAAACAAACACTGGGATGCAGGTCGAAAAATAGATAATCAGGGCAAGTCATTAATATCCAGCATGTTTAGGTTAGGTTTTGTAAATCAATTATCCCATATAACACAAATGATGAGTTTTAGGCTTAGTTTTTATTTATTGCTTATAATGATAAACAAAGATAGTGTTGGGATTTACTCTGTGGCAGTTGCAATAGTTGAATCTGTATGGCTTATCACAAAAAGCATTGCAGTTGTTCAATACGCAAGAATTACTAACAATACTGATGAAAATTATAACATAATACTCACAGTAAATTTGCTTAAGACTTCACTAGTATTGTGTTTCATTATGATAGTTGTTTTATCTGCGTTACCGGTTTCATTTTTCCGTTTGATGTTTGGAGCCGAGTTCGGCAGTGTTAAATACCTAATATTGATTATGATACCCGGAGTATTCTTTTATAATTTCGCACTCATTTTGGGGCATTATTTTTCAGGAAAGGGTAAATACTACATTAATACAATTTCTTCTGTTATAGGTCTTGCTGTCACAATTGTTTTGTGTTTGATTTTAATTCCTGAATTTGGATATTATGGAACTGCAATTGCTGCATCAATTTCCTTTTTATCTACTGCATTATATGTATTTCTCAAATTCAAAAAAACATCCGGATTTACTACATTAAGCTTCTTCCCAAACAAAGAAGACATTATAAACTACTGTACAACAATATTAAACGCTATCTATTTGAAAAGGAAATAAAATAAGAGTAATGAAAACTTTGTTTTTTTTAATTCCTACCCCATTTCACAAGCAATTCGTATAATGCTTCAAACTTAAATGGTTTAGCAATATAATCATTCATCCCCAAAGAAATAAATCTTTCATGGTCTCCTTCCATGGCATTTGCACTAATTCCAATAATAGGAGGTATTTTGGAATATAGCTTTTTCAGATTTTGCATTGCAGTAATTCCATCCATTACAGGCATTTGAATATCCATAAATGTGATATCATAAAAATCTTGTTTAAATACAGATATAGCTTCTTCCCCATTAGTTGCTTCATCTACCGTGCAACCTGCGTTTTCTAGCATAAGGCGAGCAACCTTGCGATTTAACGCTCTATCTTCAACAAGCAATACATTAAGTTGCAACTTAGGGGGATAAGTATTCTCAGATATTCTTTCTTTAGATGTAGTTGTTCTGTCATATCCTGCTTTAAAAGTGAAAGAAAACACACTCCCTTCTCCCAACTTGCTATTAACCTGAATATTACCTCCCATTAGGCGCGTAAGTTCTTTGCATATTGCCAGACCGAGACCCGTGCCCTCAAAAGGAATAGTATATGACGACTCCAGCTGAGTGTATTTATTGAAAATTTTGTTTTGGTTTTTCTTTGTAATCCCTACTCCGGTATCAGCAACTTCACATAGTATTATTAAATAATCGTCAAATTTCTCTAGCGGTTTAAATCCTATTGCAACGCTACCTTCATCGGTAAACTTGAACGCATTGGAAAGAAGATTATTAATAATTTGCCTTAGGCGAGTTTCATCAACTAAAATATTTTCGGGAAGATTATCGCATACATTACAAACAAAATCAATAGTTTTTACTTTTGCCTCCGATGAATAAAGATCTTTAAAGTGACTACAAAGTTTTTGGAGGCTAACCTGTGTGGGTTTAAGTTCCATTTTGCCGGCCTCAATTTTGCTTAAATCCAATACGTCATTAATAATATTAAGAAGACTTTCGCTACTAATTCTTATGCTTTTCACAAATTCAGATTGTAAATCATCAAGATTAGTCCTCATAAGCAAACTTAACATCCCCATAATACCGGTCATTGGAGTGCGAATTTCATGGCTCATATTTGCAAGAAACTGTTGTTTTAGAGCTGCCGACTGTTTGGTGATTTCTATTTTTCTTTCAAGTTCTTCTGTTTTCCTTCGTTCAGAAATATCCTCAAAAAACAAAACAATGCGATTATTGGCTATAGAGAATACTTTAAGATTAAAAAACAAAATTTCATTTTCTTGACGTAGCTCAATGTTCTCTATTTGAATTCTCTTTTTATTAATGAAGACATTTTCTATTATGTCTTTCATCCCTTGGTTATTGTAGAACGGCAGAATATCTTCAATTCTTTTTTGTTCTACATTAGCTTTCTTTAGATTTAATATTTCCTTAGCTGCAGTATTGCTGTTTATTAGAATAATTACAGATTCATGCTCATTTTCAAACTTTTCGAACATCATAAATCCAAGCTGCATATTTTGCAAAATATCAGAATAAACTCTTATAATTTCAATGTTCTTTCTCTTATTTGTAACATCAATAATAACACCTCTGAGATTAGTTACATTTCCTTCACTGAATATTGGTTTTATATATATCTCAGCATAAAAATTCTTACCTGTTCTTGTAACCAACTTATACTCGTCGCCTTGATCAGGTTTTTGTTTTGAAAATAATTTGGTAAAATTAGATTTGGCAAGTTGTAAGTCTTCCGGCGCAATCATGCTGAATATATTGATTCCTTTTGCCAAATCTTCCTTTCCATATTCAAAAACCTGATATGCTTTATCGTTTGCATATAAAATATTTCCGGTGCCATCAATATCAAAAACTATCTCAGGGAAAGAATCAATAAAATCTCTAAATCTTTTTTCCTTTTCAAAAACACTATTTAGAAATATACTTTTCTCAGCATCACCTATAAAGAGATTATACTTTTCTGAAAGTTTAATAAATTTATCATATTTACCATCGGAAAGAGCCATAAAAATATCTCTTACCTTTTTTCTAGTCAGAGTTTTAAATAATATCCAGCAGGCAAATAATATCAGCAATAACAAAACATGAATCAGTAATAGATAAAGATTGACTCCCATAGATAAAATATTATGCTTAATTGATTTGTGAAAATCGCAAAATAAATCAGTAGCCACAAAAAGCTAGTGACAAATATAAGTCATTTTTAATAATTCTTAGAGAATTTATTTTACAGTGCCCTCGAAATTTCTAATATAATGGTCGAGGTCTGGGTTGTCGATAAAGACATCATTTGCAAAAAACATAAGAATTGGCTCAAAAGATTCAGGAGGTCTATATCCGGGTATTGCCGTAATAAGGTTGAGCTCTTCATCAAAAAAAGCAAAAGAAGGATAACTCATTTTGCCTTGCAGAATAGCGATGGCAAGATTATGTGAAGATCTTCTCTGATCAGGGTTTTCATTAATAAATTCAAATCCTCTGAAATTAATTGCTTCCTTTTGCTCTGCATTAAACTTTACAGGATAGTAATACTTGTTAAGAATATTAACTATTACAGGATTTGAGAATGTAACTTGATCCATTCTTTTACAATATCCACACCAGTCGGTATAAATATCCACAAATATTTTTCTGGGCTCTGTTTCAGCAAGCTTTACCGCTTCTTCAAAAGTATACCAATTTACTTGAGAATTAGTAACTTTTTCACTTGAATAAGAATTTTGAACAAATCCAAACAGGACAAAAGAGATAATTGCAGAAATCTTAAAAATATTTTTTCTCATGGCTTTTTAAAAAACATAGATTTGAATATATATAACTAACAAAAAACTTGAACTTATGTTGTATAATTCTTAACAAAAATAAGCAATATCATCTAACTTTGCGTTGAAAATATCTAAAAGTGTATTTTAAAAGAAAAAATAAATCAGGTATTTCCCCTGCAAAAATCAGTTGGAGAAAATTCAGATCTAGCAAAATCGCGCTAGCTTCGTTAATATGGATTATGCTTAATATGGTAGTTGCAATTGCCGGATATTTGATTACGCCTGACTCCACCCCTTTTGCAAATAATCAGCATTTAGAAATCAGAGCACACCACCCGGGGGCAACTATAAACATGCTGATGGTGAAAAAAAATCAGCCACAAAAAAAGTGTTATTTTTTTGAGAAAATGCTTTATGGGTGCGAACCTACAAGCACATCATATCCATTTTCCACATTTGAAATAAATGAAAGCGAAGTAAAAATACTTTCCTATTCAGGAAGTCCGGATGCACCAGGTCTTGAAAGAATCTTTAATCTTGCAGATATTTTATTTTCTATAAACTCAGATTCTGCAGTGTATATAAAAAATGACACTTTACATTTCACATTATATTCAGGGACCCATGATTCAGCAGCATCAATGGATATGCAGAAAGAAATAAAGAAGAACCATATTATAACAAAGAGATATTTATTAGGTACAGATCAATTTGGTCGGGATTTGCTAAGTCAGCTAATAATTGGAACGAGAGTGTCCCTGTCAGTTGGATTAATTGCCGTTTTTATCTCTCTATTAATAGGAGTTACACTTGGCAGTATTGGAGGCTTTTTCCGGGGAAGAATAGATGATTTTATTATATGGCTAATTAATATAATATGGTCAGTACCTACACTTATTCTCGTTATTGCAATTACATTTGCTATTGGCAAAGGATTTTGGCAAGTATTTATTGCTGTTGGGCTAACAATGTGGGTAGATGTTGCCAGAGTTACAAGAGGACAAATTATCAGCTTGCGCGAAAAGGAGTTTGTGGAAGCAGCAAGATCATTAGGCATAAACAATTATCGAATTATAACTAAACACATACTGCCAAATATATATGGTCCACTAATCGTTATTTCAGCTGCCAATTTTGCCTCTGCAATTTTAATTGAAGCAGGATTAAGTTTCCTTGGGATGGGAGTTCAGCCACCAATTCCATCATGGGGAAGCATGATTAAAGAAAATTATGGCTATATAATACTTGACAAGGCTTATCTAGCAATTTTACCCGGATTAGCTATAATGCTTATGGTATTATCATTTTTATTGGCCGGAAACAGCCTAAGAGATGCTTTGGATAAAACCAACATTAATTAACCCTTAAAGCTGTAAAAATAACATCATCAGTTTGTATATCATTTTGCTTATGCTTAAAAAACATCTCCTTAATTAATTGTGTAACCATGTGAATACTATCATGGCCATTCATCATTAAAAAGTCTTTGATTTTTGCATAGCCAATCTTTTGTGATTTGTCATTCATTTGGTCTTGAAGTCCATCAGTAAATAAGTAAACATTAAACGGTTTTGTTAAGAACAGATTTTGTTCCGTAAATTCAATAGTTTGTTTTTTAAAGCAAGTCCCTACCGAGAATTTATCTCCTAATATTTCTATTGAATCCTTCTCGAAGCATATAATCATAGGTCTTTTTGCACTACAAAAAGACAAAGCATTAAAGTCCTTATCAAACCTACACAATGCAATATCTATGCTCTCCATAACTTGCAGTTCAGATGAATCTATTGATTCATTTGCAGAAAAAATATTACAAAGTTTTGAGTGAAGTTTTTCTATAATAATTTTTGGAGAATTATTATGATCTTCATTAATAATCTGATTTAATAACACCATGCACAAAACTGAAACAACGGCTCCGGGAACTCCGTGTCCTGTGGCATCTGCAACTGCATAGTAATAAAAACCTTTGTGTTCTTGAAACCAAATAAAATCGCCACTTACAAGATTTTTAGATTGAGAGAATAACGCAAAATCTGAAAATACACTCCTGAGGTCGATTTCTGAAGCCATAATCGACTTTTGAATATTTTGAGCAAATAAAATGCTATCTGTTATTTGTATATTTTGAAATTCTATCTCTTTAAGAGTTGCTTCAAGTTTAATATTTGTTTTTTCAATCTCAAGCTTTTGTTTCTGTGTTTTTGAAATCTGTTTCGACAATTCCTCATTAATAATGTTAAGTTTGTTTTTTTGTTCAATAAGCAATTGCCTCTGAGATTCTATGATTGCAGACCTCTTAACAAGTTCAGTATTAGCCTTTTTTCTGTCAAAGAAAATCTTTATAATAAAAATAATAAATCCTGCGAGTATAGTCGCAATTATAAAAAGTATAGCATTTACTCTTATCGATTTTTGAATTTTGAAATTATTAATCTCGTCCTCAAAAGATAGTATTTCTCTTTTCTGCCTAGATTCATTGCTTCCAAAACGTGCTTCCATTTCTGCTATACTCATTGCTGAAGTTATTTTAAAAATAGAGTCTTGTAATATTTTAATCTCTTTTTTATGATTTAAAGCATTTTTATAATCCTTTATATTAAAGGACAAATCATAAAATGCATTCAAACATTCTAGCATTAAATAAATATTTCCCTTTTCAGTTGCGAGTTCATACGCTTCATTAACCAGCATATTATATCTATCGGGATTTAAAAATCCAACTTCCTTGGCAGTCTCAATTTTTCTAATAATTACAACACTATCGGGCTCGTAATTATTAATTGATTTCTCAAGCTTTTGCGCAGAAACATAACCTGATAAAATCCACATAACAAATAGCCAAATTGATATTGTTAGTATAAATTCATAATATTTAAAAAATTCGTTTTTTTTCATTTTGTAAAAAAAATGGAGATGCCTTATGATATTTGAAATCCCAATATTAATAGTTTATTCTTCATTTCTAAGTCATTCTCATACAGATTCACAATACCCATTATCGAATCACTAAGTCCGTATTTTTTATTTGACAATAACACTTCCCATTCATTAACACCCCCCTCAACAGCAACCTCTTCGTATTTTCTAAGAGTGGCCTGATTCATAAGCCATAACTTCTCATTAGGAAATATTTTAATTTTGCAGTCATCTCTATATTCAGGATTGCTTGATATTCCATCGTAAAGAGAAATTATTTTCACAATTCCTTTAGCATCTGTAAGTATGAAGGGTAAGTTTAAACTGCTGAAATCAACAGTCATAGATTGATAATTTATTCTGGCCATTAAGAATCCACATTCGTTAGCGGTAAAACAATCTGTTAGGCTTGTTTTGCTCAATGTAGACCCCATATTACCGAATACTTCCTCCAAAATTCGGTGAGGATCATGAATCATTTGTTCTTTAACAACCTTTTCAAGCATTGTATTTACCATAACACACCAAAAAGCACCTGAAATGCTCTTCTGTGGGGCATCAAAAACGGCAACAAAGATATTGCCATTACATTCACAAATCCAAAATGAACTATCCGATAAAGATTTTGATTGAGTAGGATAAACAAAAAAATCATGTATAATTCCATGGGATATAGTATAACCTGATTTCAATGAATTTTGAAGCATAGCAGCATATCTCAAGCTACTTTCCACTTCATCCTTTCTATGCTCAAGGTCCAAAACTATCTGGTTTAATTCTTTCGATTTCTCGTTAAGTAATTCATTTTGAAGAGACACTTCGCTATTTTTTTCTCTGAGTTCTTCATTTAGCAACTCCAATGCTTCTTTTCGATTATAAAGCTCATCTCTGTGGCTCAATATAGCTTCATTTTGTTCACTTAGAATTTTGTTTACCTTAGCTTTCCTACTAATAAGCAACAAAATAATTACTAGAAATGAAACAAGCGCAATAAAAATAATCAGAGTGGAGTAAAAAACGAATAGGGATTTTCTTTTAGTAAGTGCATCCAGTTCTGACTTTTTCATTAGAACATTTATGCGCATCTCCTCAAATCTTTTTTCTTGTTCCGTTTTAATTTCAAGTAACTTATTAGTTAGGTGAATAGCATTAATGCTGTCGTTTAACGAGATAAATAAATTATAATAATCTATAGCAGATTTATAATCACCAATTATTTCATAATTTTTTGATAACATCTCATAATTGGCTCTTTGGAGGGGCAAAGAACTTAGCATCACACCTAACTGCAAACTTTTTGAGAAATACGCATTAGCTTTTCTGACATCACCCATTGCATTATAAACAAAACCTATGTTAAATAGCACATTACCTAATTCCTGATTGTTTCCGGTTTTTTCTCTAATTTCAGCGGCATTTTTAAACAATCTAATAGCATTTCTAAAGTCTCTTTTATTATAAAAAATAATTGCCATATTATTTAACACATTTCCAACTCCCGGCAAATCATCTGCCTCGCGATACAAATCATGTGACAATTGGTGATAATAAAAAGCTTTATCATAATCATTCATTCTGCGATATACAACTGCGAGATTATTCGCATAATTTGCAATTGGGCGAGGATCTCCAATAATTTTTGCCAGCCTCACCGCTTCTTGATAGTATTCCAAAGCTTTTTCCAAATTGCCAAATTGCTGATAAGACATTGCCAAATGATTATAAGATAGTGCTATTTTAACGGTATCTTTTAATTCAATAAACTCATTTAGAGCAAATACAAATTTTTCAATTGCATTAGAGAAGTGGCCTGCAGTATGGTGCATGTGCCCAACAACGATATGATGTTCAAGACAGTCTTCTATTTTACCAAGTTTTTCAGCCATTTCAATTGTTAGGCCGCAATAAACCAAAGCACTATCATAATCATTAAACCGCCAATACGAGCAAATTTTTTTTAATACTTCAAATTTATGACTTGGGTTAATGTTTCTATTAAATTCATCATATAATGAATCTATATTTTTGTCAACAGGCTGGGAAATGGAATAATTTATATTGTGGGATAGAAAAAAGGAACATATAAAAAAGAGGCTTAGATTGATTTTATAAAAGCCTCTTGTAAGTATTCTGAATTGTTTATGGTAGTTATTTCTTTTCTGTTGCATCAATATAATGCATTAATATAGTATTTAACTCCTTAATATTACGTTCACTTTCCTGTAATTTTTCGTTAAGCTGTTCAATTTCCTCTCTTGCTTTTACTAGCTTGCTTTGAGTTTTATCTCCAATTCTAGTCATTTTCAGAGTATCATTAAGCAAAGAAGAGTATGCGTTTATTAAGTCTGCAAATTCTATCTTAAGCATTTCAAAGCTAAGATTTTCAAGTTCCAGAATTCTATAGCATCTATCGATGCGTTCAAATTCAGGCTTAAAAATTTGCCTGAAAGATTCCCTATCATCAAATTTCTTTGTCATTGTATCAAATATTTAGAATGAAACATACTCATGAGGTAATTCAAGCTCAACAAACAATTCCTCACCACTTTCCAATATATCATCATCGTCCTTTGCATAATGCCAGTTTACTTGCACTTTTCCACCACTCTTATGATAATTCTCTAAAATTTCAAGGACTATTAGAAAACATTTGGATGTGCTTGTGTTAAAATAAGTAATGTGAAAGTTTAACTCAAGTGGTTTTTTTGTAGTTTCAATATACTCATTCATCCAATCAAGTAAAGGCTGGTAAAACTCCACTGAGTTTTCAGGATAACTAGATCCTTTAATTTTAAGTTTACCCGAATCTACTATGAACTCAACACTTGGAGTATATTTTGTCTGTTCAATTATTAAATCTTTCATGTTTTCAAGATTATATATTTATGTTATAATTAGTTTTCTGTTAATTTCACTTTAAGAATGAAATAATAATTTCCATCTTCAAGCTGGATAAAATCAAATTCCATTGGAGTGAATGTTTTTCTCACAATATCTATCAATCCGAGCCCTGCCCCTTTACTGCCTTCTTCTGTTTTTAGTCTTCTTCTTATTATATAAAGTTGCTTAAGCTCTTCTTGTGTCATTCTGTTAATAAGTCTACATTTTTCGCTTATATGTTCTTTTTGTTTTTCACTAATAAGGTTTTTAGAAATAATTTCATAAGCCCCTTTATTTTTTAACAAAACAATATTACCTATTCCATAAGTGGTACCATCATCAACAACAAATTTCTCAAGTGAATAGTGTAAAATATTTTGTGTCATTTCAATAAAAACAGCAAAAATTCTTTTTACAAGAGGTTGCGCACAATAATAAGATAATTCTCCCCTAACTGTCTCCCCCAGACTAACAATTAAATCCTGCGATAGTACTCCGTTAAAGGCAAATACCACTTCTGACCCATTTGCGGGATAGAATACAGAGTTGAGGTAGAGTTTATTCTGCATAGTTACCTTTATCGGCAGGAATAAATAAATTGTATACTTAACTTGACAAAGTCAAAAATAATAGAATTATTTTAATTTATGTAATAAAAAAAACAATTTTAAAGCAAAAAGTTAATTTTTCAACAACTGTTTACAAAGTTCGGTCATTAAGCAATGGTACAAAACGAAAATATCCACAGGTTTTAGTGTCAAAAACGTCATCCTCAATCTTAATAATTTTTTGCATTTGTTGTGTATCTCCAACTCCAACAGGTATTACAAGAATGCCACCAATTTTTAGCTGTTTCAACAATGCCTCCGGTATAAAGGGAGCTGCTGCAGTAACTAAAATTTTATCAAAAGGAGCAAAAGCAGGCAACCCTTTATAACCATCACCATAGTACATTTTAGGAAAAAAATTCATTTGTTCCAGCAATGGTTTTGTTTTATTAAATAAAGTTTTAATTCTTTCTATTGTATAAACCCTTGCTCCCATTTCCATCAATACACAAGCCTGATATCCGCTCCCTGTTCCTATTTCAAGCACTTTATCTCCCTTCCTTATTTCTAATAGTTCTGTCTGAAAAGCAACAGTATATGGTTGACTAATAGTTTGACCTGAACCAATCGGAAAAGGCTTATCTTGGTAGGCAAACTCCACAAAAGAAGAATCCATGAAAAAATGTCGAGGAATATTTTCAATTGCAAGTAATACATTTTCATCCTTAATCCCTTTACTTCTAACTTCTTCAGCAAGTTGCTTTCTTAGTCCTTTATGTTTATAAGTATCTTTCACGTTTTTATTGTTTACAAAACAATTTAGTTACAAAGTTATTCACATTATTTCATTAATAATTCACGAAAATAATAATTTCGCACGCTATAAAAAATTTTACATTTGCAAAAATGATTTATTAACAATAAACAGCCTTATATGATAAAGTTTGGAGTTTTCGGTGCCGGTCATCTGGGAAAGATACACATTAAATGTATTTTAGCATCTGAGCATATTGAATTAGCGGGATTTTATGATCCAGACGACACAATAGCTGCTGAAGTTATTGAGATGTATGGAATAAAACGATTTCAAACCCCTGAAGAGCTTATCGAGGCAAGCCAGGTGATAGACATTGTGTCGCCCACAACCTCACATTACGAAAATGCATCTAAGGCATTAAAGAAATCACGTCATGTATTTATTGAAAAGCCTCTCACAACCAGCCTCGATGAAGCCAAAAAACTTATATCTCTAGCAAGAGAAGCTAATGTTAAGGTCCAGGTTGGCCATGTTGAAAGGTTTAACCCTGCTTTTATAGCAGCATCAAAACATATTTCAAATCCTATGTTTATCGAAACTCACAGGCTAGCCCAATTTAATCCTAGAGGTACTGATGTTCCTGTTGTTTTAGATCTTATGATTCATGATATAGATATAATTTTAAGTATAGTTAAGTCAGGAGTAAAAAAAATATCTGCCAGTGGCGTTTCTGTGGTTTCAGACAGTCCTGACATTGCGAACGCCAGATTAGAATTTAATAATGGTTGTGTTGCAAATTTAACAGCAAGCAGGATATCAATGAAAAATATGAGGAAATCAAGGTTTTTTCAAAAAGACAGTTATATCTCAGTAGATTTTCTTGCAAAAGATGTTGAAATATTTAAAATGAAAGACTATGATGGCGAAAATCCTTTTGCATTAGTTTTAGATTTGGGTAAAAACAAACCTAAGAAACAAATATTAGTTGAAAAACCTGAGATAGATCAGATTAACGCTATTCAAACAGAGTTGGAAACTTTTGTAGAATCTATTGAGACAAATAAAGAACCTCTTGTTACAATTCAAGATGGATATAACTCACTTGAAGTTGCATATAAAATAATTGACAAAATTCAAAAACCATATTCAGCAATTAGCATTTAGTGAAATAATTAAATCATATCAAAACTTTATATTTGGAATATTTTTTTGCATTTTTGCAAACAAACAATAATGGGATGCTATTACCGTTTATAAAAATGATATAAAGTCTGAATAATTAGATAAATATGCCTGAATCTATACAGTTATAATGGAGAAAAAACTACAGAAAATCCAGGTTTTTAAATACATCATTTTTGATTATCTCTCCTCGGTTATT
>CAZRNU010000078.1:0-13757 GCA_964601515.1 uncultured Bacteroidales bacterium
TTCATTCTCTCAAGCCATTTTTTAACCTTTGAAGGTATGTCATTTAATTCTCCCAAATAATAATCCACATCCTTGAATGGGATGGGATTACCCGGTAAATAATGTCCCGAACCAACAATTTTAACAGAAATATTCATATAAATTTAATTTTTAATTTTTTCCCGTAAAGACGCCATGCTGGCGTCTCTTTTGGTAAATTCATTATCGCATTGTCCGAGACGCAAACATTGCGTCTCTACAAAAAAAATCGTTTTCGTATTATTCCGGAGACGCCAGCATGGCGTCTCTACATGTTATTTATATATGCAACCCCGCAATCCATCAATTGTTCTTTTTCCGCAATAACATTTACAATTCCCAACCTTAATGCCTCATCAGCATTTATAGATTCACCTGAAAGAATCAATTCCAATGCTTTTGCTTCTCCGATAATATGTGTTAATGCGCTTATTCCTCCCAGTCCCGGCATTAGTCCGAAAGTTACTTCAGGTAATGCAATCAGGGTATTTTTTTGAGCTACCCTGAAATTTGCAGTAAGAGCTAACTCAAACCCACTTCCGAAGCAAATTCCTTTCAAAATGGCAACTTTTGGCTTTCTAACCTTATGCAATATTTCAATAGCTCTGAGATTTTTTTCCATAGCTTCAGGCACAAGGGTATCGCTGTTTTTTATGATTTTCAATAATTCATTAACATCAGCACCACTAGAGAAATGCCTGCCCTGAGATGTAATAATTAATCCCCGAAAATTTTCCTTCTCAATCTCGTTTTCACAAACATCAAGCAATTCATCGAAAAACTCCATACTCATAGCATTCCCCGGAGGATTGCTAAGCTCCAGATATGCAATTTCATTTTGAGTTTTGTAAGTAATTGTTTTGTAATACATTTTATATCAAAAACCTAAGTTGTTTCTGCACTATTTTTAAAATTTCACGCAAAGGCCGCAAAGTTTTTGTCGCAAAGTTCGCAAAGAAGCTTGTTTCAATTCTGCGTAAATCTGCGATATTTGCGGGGAAAAATACTCCCGCTGACGCTCGAAATGACATAACCTTCCAGAACACAAAACGCTAAACCCAGAACGCTAAACGCAAAACGCCGAACCCTAAACGCCAAACCCTAAACCTCAACCTCAACCTTAACCTTAACCTTAACCTTATCCTTATCCTTCAACGACCACCAACCCACTTACTCTAACTTTAGTATGCGAAATGCTTATCAAAATATTATCAGTTATCTTGTCATTAAAAATTTTCAGAATTGGCTTTCCGTTTTCGGCGCTGGTTATCATTATATCATTAAAACCGACTTTGTTTTTATAATGCTCGATAATAAGCTTTTTCACCAGCCATCGTGCAGCAAGACTTCTTTTCCCAACTTCTCTTCCATAGAGCTTTATTTCTTCATTCAGAAAAAAATCCTCAAGTCCATTTTTCTCAATCTCCTTATAAAAAGATTCGAGAAGCACTGTTTTTGTGAGCTTTATATAATTATCAGACTGCATCATCGTTAAGATTTTTAGCCAGTTCGCAAAACAGCTCTGTTTCCCTTCTTAATGCTTGTTGTTTTTCCATTACATAAGCATTCTTAAGAGCCTTCATTATATTATTAATAACCTTCAAAGGCTTATCTTTAGTCATTTTTTCAGCAAGTTGCATGGAAAAATCAAAGGTTTTGCGGGCTTCACACATATAATCTGCCAACCCCATTTTTATAGCTTTGTCGGCATCAATAATATCTCCACAAAGCATCATCTCTATGCTTTGCCCCATTGTTAAATGCTTTTTTATAGCATAAGAACCTGAAAGTCCGGGCATTAAATTATGCATACTCTCAGGAAACGCAAGCATAGCCTTTTCAGAAACAACTCTTATATGAGCAGAAAGTGCAATCTCCAAACCACCACCAAAGCAAACACCCTCAATTGTAGCAATCACAGGGATATCAAGATTATATATAAAAGTCAGCAATTCCTTACCTGCATTAAGCTTCTCGGCTAAGGAGTCATCTTTAATTTGTTGCTTAATGCTTTCTATTTCGGCCCCGGAAGAAAAATGCCTGCCCTCTCCTCTTATTATGAGACATTTTATTTCATTGCTTGCAATAAAATGCTCCAACTCATTCTTGTCAATAAACTCGGGCTGCTGAAGCTTATTATCAGGCGGATTATTGAGTATAAGAATTGCTGTATCGTTATATTTTTCAAGCTTTACCATCAGAAAAGAATTCAGTTAATACATCAGGTATATCAAGGGGATTTCTGAATTTATCAACAAACAAACACTTTACACTAGCCTTGCTTATTTTTTCGCCGTTTTCATCTCTGATATTTTGTTTAAAAACCAGAAAAAACCCTTCACGCTTAAACGAAGTATCAACAACAGCTTTTTCAAAAAGACAAAGTTCTCTGATGTATTTTATATTGAGTTCTACAACAATTAGGAAACTGCCGGTTTGTTTAAAATACTCATAAAGACCAAGCTCTCTCATAATTTCCCATCGTGCCTGTTCCAGATAATTCAAATAAACCGAATTATTCACATGCCCAAAGGAATCAAGTTCATATCCCTTTACATCAAAATTATATTTAAACATCATCATTAGTGATACGCGATTTAAATCTTATTAATTCCTGTTTCGAAATCTTTTTCAGTTTTAACTGTGTAATTTGCAGCAAAATTATCCGATGTATCAGATTAAACAATCCTTTTTTTGTTTTATATATCGTTTTCAGATAAAACAAGGTTGTTTTCCAAATTTGTTTCGTTGAATAAGCCTTATCTATAACTTCTTTTAAAATGTCAATATAATCATGGTTTTTCAGACTGGCATTTTTCACATTTGAAACATTGGTTTTCTGATTTAGCAGCAAACCTCTCTCGTTAAGTTCATTATAATACCGCGTACCTTCAAGAGCCTGAATCGGTGTAAAAACAGGAAAAATATTTGTCTCAATGCAAAAATCTATTGATTCCCTGCACGATTCAATTGTATCATGCTCTAGCCCGATTGTAAACCACCCTGAAATCCCAATTCCCTGTTTTTGAATAAATTCAATGTTTGTCTTAATGTCAGCCAAAGGGTTATTTTTATCAGATATTCCCATTTTGGGGATAATACCTGTTGCAGCCATGTTTTGAGGGTTGATAGTTTCCAAACCTACAGACACATAAGATAATCCGGCAAGCGAAGCCTGCAAAATAACCTCCCTGCCCTTTTCACTTGCAGCAGCATCAAGATTAGCCTGTCCAATCCAGAATCTTTTCTTCGATAGATTTTGAATCTTTTTATAAAGCTCAAAATAATATCCGTAGGAATTGTTTCTGCCAAAAACAGTATCATCAATAAGAAAAAACCTGCGCCCAAAACTGTTAATTTCAATAATAACCAGCGACTGTTCCTTAAACCTCATCCCTGTTCCGAAGATATCACTTACTGCGCAAAAAGAGCAATCAACCGGGCAGCCTCTGGCAGCAAAAACCATATCGAAAGTATATTTTCTTCCAAACAATTTCCTTGCGGGAAGCGGCAAATTGTTCAATTCAGGCAAAGAATCAAGCCTATAAACATTGAAACCTTTAAAATCCAACCCTTTTGCAGGAGATGAAACATAAAAATCTTTAAGTTCACCTTTTTGCAAATCATTTAACAAAATAGGCCATAGCCGCTCTCCTTCGCCAACAACAACTGAGTCGGCATGTTGCTTAGCTTTAAATGGTATAGAAGACGCCTGTGCTCCGCCAAGTACAACAGTTTTTCCTTTCTCACGAAATTTATCTGCAATTTCAAAAGCTTTATCTGTTGCAGAAACCCTAAAACTTATGCCGATAAGATCGAAATCTTTATCAAAATCCAATTTTGAAGAATCTTCCCAAAGCAAATCTGTAAATGTGTAATCATGTTCAGGAGCACACCCCGCCAATATTGGCAATGAAAGGGGCATGAATGGGTCCTGCCGTCTGAGAGGATCTGCCTCTCCTGCTGCCAATATAAGATGTATCTTCATTAATCCGTCTTTTGAACCCGTAAAATTAATGGTTTTTTTGGTGTAAAAAATATTCATGAAATTGAATGGTTACAATAACAACTGCAGAGACGCCATGCTGGCGTCTCTTTTGTGAAATTCGTTTTCGCATTATCCAGAGACGCAAGGCATTGCGTCTCTACAGAATCCGAAAATAATTAAACCAACGAATTCATTCCCATTTTTTAAAAAACAATAAATTTGCGTTCGATATTCTAATTAACCCGAAATTATTACATAATTTCAACGTCCGAAACATGTTATAAATAAAATGAAAAAAATTCTAATCATATATTTTTCCCAGACAGGACAATTAAAACAAATTACTGATTCAATATTTCAGAATGCTCAAAGTCAAGACATTCAAATAGATTATTATGAAATAAAACCTATTAGAGATTTCCCGTTTCCATGGCCATCGGATGAATTTTTTGACACAATGCCGGAATCGGTAAAAGGAATTCCAATGAAGCTTTTTCTTGATGACTTCCACCCCGAAAAAGAATATGATCTTGTTGTAATTGCTTATCAGGTTTGGTATTTGAGCTTGTCTATTCCTGTTCATTCTTTTATGCAATCAGAGAAAGCACATCAATTTCTCAAGGGAAAAAACGTTATAACAATTTTGGGAGTGCGGAATATGTGGGTTTATGCACATGAAAAAATGAAATCATATCTTAATGAATATGGAGCAAAGCATGTTGGGAATATTGTTCTTGTTGATAAAACCAACAATCTTGTTTCTGTAGCAACAATTATAAAATGGTTGATGTATGGCAATAAAGGACCATATAGATTTTTGCCGGAAGCAGGTGTATCCGGAAAAGATATCGCAGATTCCAAAAAATTCTATCCTCCAATAATTGACTCAATTTTACAAAATGATTTTTCAAATTTGCAAAATAAACTCCTAGAGCTTAATGCTGTCCCTGTTAGCTATCATGTTGTGAAAATTGAAAAAAACGCATTACGAATTTTTAATAAGTTTGCTGCGGCTATTCTGAAAAAAGGACCTGCAGGTGATAAAAAGCGTTTGTTCGGAATAAGACTTTTCAAATACTATTTGTTAGCAGCAATATATTTGCTATTCCCATTAGCGTCATTGGTATTTAAAATGAAAAAAATATTATTGCCCAAATCAGCAGCAAAGGACATAAAGTATTTTCAAGGAGTTTAAGTTTATTTTTTTATTTTTGCACACGATAAAAAAGCCAATTATATTGCCTCAATAGATTTTATGAATACTAGAGAAGTTTACATTACAAAGATTTCCAAATTCTTACCGAATAATCCTGTCAGCAATGACGACATGGAGGACTATCTTGGTCTTGTCAAAGGCTCGAAGTCAAGGTCGAAAAATCTGATTCTCAGAAACAACGGCATTAAGACCAGATATTACGCACTTGATAAAAACGGAAACTCGACTCACACAAATGCAGAAATAGCTGCGGAGGCAATAAAAGGTTTATTTGGAAATGGTTTAGGTTTGGATAGCATTCAACTGCTTACGTGCGGAACCAGTTCTCCTGACCAGATGGTTCCATCGCATGCCTCAATGATTCAAGGTGTTCTTGGCTGCAATCCAATAGAAGTAGTCACAGCAGGAGGCACTTGCAATTCAGGCATGCTGGCTTTGAAATATTCATACATGTCTATATTGACAGGCATGGTTAGTAATTCTGTTTGTGTTGGCTCTGAAAAAACATCGGCATGGCTTAGATCGGAAAACTTTGAGGAAGAAGCTGAGCATCTAGAAAGACTTGGGTCAAATCCCTATGTTGCATTTGAAAGAGAGTTTCTCAGATGGATGCTTTCGGATGGAGCAGCTGCAGTTTTACTAAATGACAAGCCAAATAATGATGGTATTTCATTAAGAATAGACTGGATAGAGAATAAATCTTATGCCAACGAACTTAAAACTTGTATGTACGCCGGAGGAATAAAAGATCAAAGCGAAAATTTAATTCCATGGCGAGATATATCACAAAAAGAGCAGCAGGAAAAATCCGTTTTCGCATTGCAACAAGACACTAAAGAACTGGAAAATACAATAACAAAATACGGAGGAATGTTTCTTTCGGATGTTTGCAAGAAACATAACTTCAAACCCGAAGAAGTTGACTTCTTTCTTCCTCATATGTCGTCGGAGTTTTTTAGAAAAAAGATTATCGAAGATTCCAATAAGCAAGGCCTTCCAATAGCTAACGAAAAATGGTTTACAAACCTTCATAAAGTGGGTAACGTAGGCGCAGCTTCTGCATTCCTTATGCTTGAAGAGTTGTTTAATGAAGGAAAATTTAAAAAAGGTCAGAAAATATTAGTTATGGTACCGGAAAGTGCCCGCTTTTCTTACACTTATGCTTTTCTAACTGTTGTTTAATATGGAAAAAGACAAAGTACCACAAGACGACGAAAATTTACTGGAAGGCAAAACCAGAGAGCTGCAATACGCTGTTGACGAAGAGGGTAAATATGTAGCAGTTAAAAGTGTTGGCTGGGAACCAAAAAATATTGTGCTTAAGCAAGAGTGGGAATTAATAAATGAGAAAGTAGAACATGCTAAATCTTTAGTTGAAAAAGGGAAATACAGCCCACTATATTTTCACATGAAAAAAAGCCTTATGACCTCGAGAGTTCTGGCTAAATATGCTGAAATATCGTGGTTTAAAGTTTTGCGCCACCTTAAGCCAAAAGGTTATAGCAAGCTTACAGATGAGCAAATAAAGAAATACAAATATGCCTTCAATATGAAGGATAGCGATGATTTATCTAAGATGAAATAATATATGAAAATTGACTTCAAACATAAAATGTCGGCTCACTGCGAAAATGGAGTGGTTTCAAACCTTCTCGAATTTCATGGCATAAAGCTTAGTGAAGCTATGGTTTTTGGTATTGGGTCGGGCATATACTTTTCTCATCTTACAATGTTTAAGTTGAATGGATTGCCGGTTACATCATTTCGTCCTTGGCCGGGAGCAATCTTTAAAAGAGCTGCAAGAGCTTTAAAAATAAGAATAAAGCGTAAAAAATTCCGAAATAAGGAAAAAGCCATGAAAGCCCTAGATGATAATCTCGCAAAGGGAATACCAACAGGAATGGCAGTCGGAGTTTTTCATCTAACATATTTCCCTGCTCCATACAGATTTCATTTCAATGCTCATAATATAGTATGCACAGGCAGAGAAAATGGGCACTATATTATAAGCGACCCCACAATGGAAGATTTTGAATTGCTTTCTTATGAAGATCTTCAAAGGGTTAGATTTGCTCAAGGCCTACAGGCTCCGAGAGGGAAGATGTATTATATTACAAATGTTGCCAAGGATATTGATATTAATGGTGCAATAATAAGAGGTATTAAAAGAACTGTTCTTGAAATGATAAAACTTCCCGGACCAATTATCGGCACCAGAGGAATGAGATTTCTGGCAAGGAGAATAAAAAAGTATCCTCTAAAGTATGATGCAAGAAAAGCTGCACGTCATTTAGGGCAAATAGTACGTATGCAGGAAGAAATTGGAACAGGCGGAGCCGGATTTAGGTTTTTGTATGCTGCATTTTTGCAGGAAGCCGGCGAAAGATTAAACATTCCTGAACTAAACGAGCAATCAAAGAAAATGACAGAAGTTGGCGATATGTGGCGTGATTTTGCAGTACAGGCTGGAAGAATAGTTAAAGGCCGCAACGAAAAAGAAAGCTATGATACAATATCTGAACTTCTAATGAAAATTGCAGATGAAGAAGAAAAGATATATAAGGAATTGGATAGGATTGTAAAGACAAGGCAATGCCTTGTCTCTTAATAGGCAATGCCTTGTCTCTTAATTGGCAATGCCTTGTCTCTTATTAGGCAATGCCTTGTCTCAACGAATAACAAAAAAAGTGAAAGAACAGAAACGATTAATAAACCGCATAGAAGTGCCAATACGATTCAGCGAGGTTGACTCAATGAAAATTGTTTGGCATGGCAACTATATTAAGTATTTCGAAGACGGTAGAGAAGCATTCGGAAAAGAATTTAATATAGGATACCTCGATATTTATGCTAAAGGTTTTAAAGTTCCTCTGGTGAAGATAGACTGCAACTTTAAAAAATTTGTAAAATACGGCGACACTCTTATTGTTGAAACAGAATTTATAAATACGTTGGCTGCAAAAATTATATATCACTTTAGGCTGTATAATAAAGACAACAATGAACTTGTTGCCGATGGAGAGAGTATTCAGGTTTTTCTTGACGAAAACAACGAACTAATTCTTAATCCACCGGAGTTTTTTGAAGAATGGAAAAGAGAACAAGGATTGATTTAAAATGAAAAAGCTTAATACAAACATAATCTCTGATAATGTAATCTCCGCTTTGGGATTTGGCTCTGAAGTTAATTTCTTAGAACTTAAAGCAAACAAATCCGGCGTAAAACTTTATTCTCTGCCAAGTCTTGAAAATATTTCCCTTCCTTTGGGCAAAGTTGATGATGGTCTTTTCTCCAATGCTGAGAAGACTATCAAGGATTTTGAAAAATACACAAAGTTTGAAAAATTAATGATTCTTTCAATTGAGGATGCTTTGAGCAAAACATCAATAAACCCATCTTCAAAAGATACGATAATTATTATTTCAACTACCAAAGGAAATGTGGATCTCATTCATGACGAATCTCAAAAAAACAAGCTTTCACTCTGGTATTCAGCAGATCAGATTGCAAATTATTTTTCCGCACAAAATAAACCGATTATTATATGCAATGCTTGTATTTCAGGAGTTTTAGCTCTAATATATGCACAAAGACTATTATCTGACAATACGTTCAAGCATGCGATTGTTGTTGGTGCCGACGTTTTATCGGACTTCGTAATAAGTGGGTTTAATTCCTTCAAATCATTAAGTCCGGGCATTTGCAAGCCTTTTAATGCTAACAGAGATGGCTTAAACATCGGAGAAGGTGCTGCAACTATTATTCTTAGCAATGAGATTGATGGTGAATACTCTATTGTGAGTGGTTCATCTGCAAACGATGCAAATCATATCAGCGGTCCTTCAAGAACAGGAGAAGGATTATATCAGTCAATTATTCATACAATTAAAGACTCTGACAAGTTTGATTTCATTTCTGCGCATGGCACTGCAACCCCATACAACGACGATATGGAATCTATAGCTTTGACAAGGGCAGGTTTAAGCAGCGTGCCCGTAAACAGCTACAAAGCTTATATCGGACATACTTTAGGAGCTGCAGGCATTGTGGAAACAGTTTTTTCTCTAATGAGTATGAAAAACAGTCTGCTTATTAAATCTCTTGGCTGTGAAAATCAAGGAGTAGCGGAAAAATTGAACGTTATAACTGAAAATAAATCTGCTGAGATAAAAAAAATATTAAAAATGGCATCCGGGTTTGGAGGGTGTAATGCAACAATGGTTTTGAAAAAGAGGTATTAGGTGTCGGGTATTAGGTGTTTAAGCTTTTGAATGCCAAGATTGAAAGGATTGAAAGTCATCTGCGAAAATCTGCGTAATCTGCGGGAAATAATAGGGTGACACTTTGTTGAAAAAAAGAACAAATAATGAATAACTGGAGTATTATAAATAATGTTGTTTTAGGCAAAGGGAAGGTTCATGTTAATAATGAACTTAAGCACTCATTTGAGGGTGACTTTGTTGCTGTTGCAAAAGAACTATTAAATATATACAGCAAGGGTTACGGCAAGTTTTTTAAGATGGATAAGCTGTCTAAACTTGGCTTTATTGCATCTGAAATACTTCTTCACAAAAACCCAATACCGGAAGAAGACAATAATGAAGTGGCTTTTTTAATCGGAAATTCAGAGTCAACAAATTATACCGACCTTAAATACCACGAATCTATTGCAAATATTCCCAGTCCTGCTGTTTTTGTATACACACTTCCAAATATCTTAGTTGGAGAAATCTGCCTTAAGAACTGCTTTAGAGGTGAAAACATGTTTTATATAAGTCAGGACTTCAGTATTGATGAGTTTTGGCTGCATTTATCAACACTTATAGGTAGTTCTACTTCAAAACATATTCTTGCAGGATGGGTGAATTTTATTAACGATGAAGATTACCTATCAAATATTTATTTATTTTCGCAAGGTAAAAGCGAAATCAAGCTTACTAAAGAAAACATACTAAATACAATTTATTTTCAACAAAACTTATAATAAAATGGAAGAATTAATCCCAAAACTAAAACAGCAAATCATAGAGCAACTTAATCTGGAAGATATGACTCCGGATGACATTGATGAAAAGGCTCCTCTATTTAATGAAGGACTCGGTTTGGATTCTATTGATGCTCTGGAATTGATTGTTTTATTGGAAAGAGAATATGGAATTAAAATGGAAAATCCTCAAGACGGGAAGAAAGTGTTTTATTCTGTTGAAACTCTTGCACAATTCATATTAGAAAATAAAAAATAATAATGCAATTCGATAAAAATAAAAAAATCTTTGTTACCGGTATAGGTGTTATTTCTGCTATTGGTCTTAATGCGAAGGAAAATATAAATTCTCTTGAGCATAAAAAACATGGCATTTCGGGTATAACTCATATTAATACTATTCATAAGGATGAGTTAAAAGTTGGAGAGATAAAACTAACAAATGCTGAAATCAGGGCTCGACTTAATTTAGCTGCAGATAACAATTATCCCAGAACCACATTACTCGCAATGCATGCTGCCAAAGAAGCATATGAAGATGCCGGATTAAATAGTAATGATGGCTTTAAAACCGGTGTAATTCTCGGCACTACAGTTGGCGGAATGGATAAGAGTGAATTGGTTTATAAAAATATTGGCGAAGACCTTAGCTTTATAGATTCTCATCACTGCGGATTTACAACCGAAAGAGTAGCAGACTACATTGGAGCTCATGATTTTGTATCATCTTTAAGTACAGCATGCAGCAGTGGAGTAAATGCTATTCTTCTTGGAGCAAGATTAATAAAACATGGAATTCTTGACAGAGCAATAGTTGGTGGTACCGATGCTTTATCAAAATTTACAATCAACGGATTCCGCACATTAATGATTCTTCATACTGAGCATTCTTGTCCGTTTGATAAAAATAGAAAAGGTCTTAATTTGGGAGAAGGCGCCGGGATGATAGTTCTTGAAAGTGAAAAATCACTAAACGGGAAAAAAGTTTATTGCGAACTTTCCGGATATGCTAATAATAATGACGCATTCCACCAAACAGCGTCATCCCCCGACGGATTAGGCCCATACCTTTCCATGAAAAACGCATTGGAAATGAGTGGATTGTCTGGAAAAGAAATTGATTATATTAACGTTCACGGAACAGGCACAGACAACAACGACCTCACTGAAGGACTTGCAATGATAAAGTTGTTCAACGGAAATGTTCCAAAATTTAGTTCTACTAAAGCTTTCACCGGACATGCTTTAGGCGGCGCAGGTGGTATCGAGTCTGTATTCTCAATACTTGCTATTGAGCATGATATGATTTTTCCAAATCTAAACTTTAATGAAGTTATTCCTGAAATAAATCTAATTCCGGTTACAGAAACTATCAAAAATGCCGGCGTTAATAATGTTATGACTAACTCATTCGGATTTGGAGGTAATGATTCTACATTAATTTTTTCGAAAGTATAAGACTATGTATATAAACGCTGCTATTGCTATATCTCCGCAAGATACGTTTCTTAAAGATCAAATTCCACATGAAGTTATCGAGCATAATGGTATAATGAAAACCCTGTTGCCCGACTTCAAAGAGTATTTCAAGCCTATTGACCTCAGAAGAATGAGTCGTATAATTAAATCGGGCACTACATCTGCTTTAGAATGCCTTAAGGAAGCTGGTATTGAAAAACCTGATGCTATTATTACAGGTACAGGTTTAGGCTGCCTCGAAGATACTGAGTCTTTTCTTAACAAAATGATTGACAATAACGAAGGTCTGCTTACTCCAACAGCATTCATCCAATCAACTCATAATACAATTGGCGGACATGTTGCACCAACAGTTCAATGTAATGAGTATAATGTGGCTTATGTTCATAAAACTATTTCTTTTGAAACTGCTCTTTTAGATGCTTTTTTAATGCTGGGCGAAGGAAAATCTGAAAACATTCTCGTTGGTGGTATTGACGAAATGACCCAAGAGAATTACGATCTTAAAAAAAGAGTTAATCTTTGGAAAAAAGAACCATTCAGCAATCTTAACACATATAATTCAAATACCGAAGGCTGCATTCCCGGAGAAGGAGCTACTTTTTTTAATGTTACAAAAACAAAAAAAGATAACTCTTACGCCGAAGTTAAAATGATTGAATTGATTCACAAGCATGAAAATATAGATGAATTTAAAAATAATATTGTATCCAGAAGTAATAATGTCGGCATAAATATACACGATATAGACCTTGTATTGTTTGGATATAATGGAGATAAAAACAGCGATGTTTACTATGACGTTCTAAAAGATTCTTTGTTTTCTGATTCAGGGCAAGCTTTTTACAAACATCTTTGTGGAGAATATGATACCGCTCCTGCTTTTGCGCTCTGGGTTGCCACGAAAATTTTAAAATCAGGTATAGCTCCGGAGCATATATTTATTAAAAAACCAAAAAGTGAAATAAAAAATATCCTGATTTATAATCAGGATTTTAACAAAAACCACGCATTCATTTTATTGTCTAAAGTATAATAAAGGAGACTGCATTTTAGGGGACTAGAAAAGGAGTCAATTTTTCTATGTGGCCATATGGTACAAAAAGAGCTAGTACCAACCCATAAAAATACAGTCTCTGTTTTTTTTGGCTACCATATTCCATAATAGCCTGAAGATTAAATTATTTCTTTTCTCTTCTAAAACTCATAAACCAATCGTAACTATAAACATCCTCATCAGGCCTTTCAACGCGATCTCTGGCTACTCCACATGAACCAGGAGGTGGGATTATAACATCTTCACCCGGTTGCCAGTTGGCAGGTGTTGCAATCTGTTCTTTTTCTGCTTTTTGCAAGGCTATAATCAATCTTTTAATTTCATCCATATTACGACCTACGCTTAAAGGATAATACAGCACTGCTCTCACTTTTGATTCAGGATCAACAATAAATACAGCCCTCACAGCCTGAGTTGTTGAAGCATTTGGCTGAACCATCCCATACTTTCTAGACACATCCATCTTCAAATCCTCAATAACAGGGAAATTAACTTCAACATTCTTCATCCCTCTAAATTCAATCTTTTCCTTAATAGTTCTAAGCCACCCAATATGAGCATAAATACTGTCTATCGACAACCCTATAAGCTCAGTATTTATCTGCCTGAACTCATCCTGCATAGAAGCAAAAGTCATAAACTCTGTTGTGCAAACCGGCGTAAAATCAGCCGGGTGACTAAAAAGTATAACCCATCTTCCCTTGTAATCTTCCGGAAAATTTACCGGTCCCATTGTAGTTTTAGCCCTAAACGAAGGCGCCATATCACCTATCAATGGCATTCTGTTAAATTCTTGATTGTTTTGTTCCATTTTAATTTAATATTTATGTGATTGATTTTATTTAATTTCAATATTGTTTAAATGTTAATCATAATGGTTTATCGGTTTCACCCTTATACCTTATACCTTATACCTTATACCCGATACCTGACACCCGATACCCGACACCCCATACTATTACCTATAACAACCCAACACAAATATTGTTTAAATCTAATTCGAGAAAAGAAAGT
>CAZRNU010000079.1:0-13686 GCA_964601515.1 uncultured Bacteroidales bacterium
ATTGTTAACAACTTACAGTAAATTGTTAATAAGAGGTTTTTAGACAGTCTGACGGTATAGTGGATGTAAATTTCAGAAGTGTTAACAGAAATCAGAATCTTATCCTAGAAGGACCTGCCAGATTTTACAGAATAGAAATATCAAAAGGGTTAAGCAGTACATATGAGTTGCATATTGAAGCTTCTAACCCAACATACTTTGAGTTGTTTGGTTTTGCGAATCAGGGACATGGAGATGTTGCACAACTTGTTTCCAACACAAACTCTCTGGGTCTCCTAACAGGTACTGTAAGAATTGGAACAAATATATCCATACCCCAATTGAACGCTGGGGGGAACTATAATATCTCCGAGAACGCAGTTCTGCATGTTGATGGAGGAAGCGTTACCAAACCAAGTGGAACAGCCATTGTGGTTTATGGAAAAGTTATTGTGTCTAATGGGACACTTAATGCAAACATAAATAGTGGTATTACAACAAGAATTAACGGAACATTTGAATCTCACGGAGGTACTACAAACTTGCGTCAGTTTAGAACATCAGTTTATGGTGTTCAACATCAAGGTGGTTATATACAGAGTGGTGGAACTGTAAATCTTGTTTCCGGAGGTGTTGAGGAGAGTTACCCCAGGTTTTCATTAACCTATACCGGTAACGTTTTTATCATGTCTGGCGGTGTTCTGCATATACAGCAACCCGGCACAAAAGGTGGAGTTTTTATCAACTCAAACCCTGAGAATATTAGCGTAACAGGAGGAACAGTAATTTTTGAGATTTCAAATAATAGAGACTTTCAGTTTACCTCAAAAGCTCCTTTCTGGAATTTAGAGTTAAGAAAAACTGCATCAAATACCAACTCATTTATTATCAACGAAATTGATAATGTTGGTGGAACTAGTGAGTACTTGGGGGGTCAGCCGTTGAGAGTTCTTAGGGATTTATATATTAGAGGTACTGAGAGTGGTCACCAAGGAGTAAATTTCTATCCGGTTACCAGCCCAACCAATGTAAATGATGTTTATATTGGAGGTTCATTTTATATTGAATCCGGCTCTCAGTATTGGACCGCAGCAGACGGAAATAGAAGTGAAAACTATAATGGCACTGCCAATCTTCCAACAATATACAACACAACATATTTTAATCATACAACTGCAACTCCAACAATTGCATATTTCAACTGGGGTAATGTTGGCAATGTTTTCGATTATGATAGTGATGGAAACAATAGCCCAGATGAAAATATGGCCGAGTTTGGTAATTTTGTTTTAAATCGCGCAACAGGAAACGAACTTAGAATTACATCTCCCGGGCCAGGTGCCGGTTTAAGAGGCAATTCTTCCCTAACTGTAGATGTTAATGGTGATGTAACTATTGAATCAGGAACTTTATGCCAAGGTCGTTTATCTTTCAGGGTTTGGGGAAGCATTACAAATAAAGACAGACTTGGGACATACTATTCTGCAGGTCCGTATCCTTTGGCATCTGGAACTCCCAGCACAGCACAGGTTCGCTTCAGGGAAGACCCGCCAATTATTATAAACACTACAGATAATGCGGTGTTTGGAAATATCAGATTTAATGTTTCTCCAACATCTCTTATTACTTTCAATAGCGATATGTATATTGAAAGAATGGAATTCATGAGGGGAATTATTTATATAGGACAACATCATCTGAAAGTGGATGATATGTGGAACTTGAATAGTGACACAGACATTGCAACAAGATTCTTTATTGAAGGAGCAAACACAAGCTCATATCTGAGGGTAGCAAACTCAGGAAGAGCAACTGGTGGTGGAGCTAATCAGCTTATTATGATTATTACAGACGGAAAAGCAAGTGCCGCCGGCCTAAGTCTAAAAGTTGGAGAAAACTCACTTCCTGATTCTGGGCCAAACGTTCGTAATAATAGGTCGGTTTTAACTTTTCCTATAGGATTTTCAACAGATAATTTTGCTACCGGATTGACAAACACTTATTTCCGACCTGCTCAGGTTAAAGTTAAGGATTTCGTTGATGATGGTTATCTTAATATCCGTCCTGTTAGTGGCGTTTTGCAAACTACAGCAGGTTCGGGAGGCGAAATTTTGCAACATTATTGGAGAGTTTCTCAAAGTGAGTTTACTACTTTGCCAACTTTTGCATATCGCTTTTATTATCGAAATAGAAGTGCAGCGGGTGTTGTTGACCTGCCCGCAGGAGCAGTGAGTGAAGCTAATTATGTCCCGGGGAAGGTAATGAACGAAATGCCTTTTCAAAGATCTTACGAATCAGATGCGCCGACTGAACTGGACAATGGTGGTATTTTCAGTGCCCCTGTTGATGCCAATACTAGGGTTGTGATTTTTAATGGAAATAATATGGGGACAACAGATGATAACTTGTTTGGCTTTAGCGCAAACGCCCCTGGTATTTCTGCCGAAAACGCAAATTATACAGCGGGACTACATCCCCGGTTTGTTGGAGCGCCGAGAGTTTTCTATTCAAGACGAACGAGTGATACTATGAGATGGGATCTTAACACAAATTGGTCTCTTGTTGGATACAATGGTGCAGCGGCACCTGTCGGTCAGTTCCCTGCCGCTGGAGATATTGCTTATATCAAGGGGAGTGCTATTGCCGCAAGTGCCGGTCGCCATTGGTATTATATACTTGATGCACACCCAAATGTAAATGTTGCCGTGATTAATTTCGAATCTGTGGCCGATTTAACACCAACACCTTGGGGCGCGCGTATAGCAATATACCCAACTAGATCTATCACTGCAGCAGAAATAAAAGGCCCGGGAACATTAATGCCATTTTTAACCTCGGCAAACCAAGGCCAAATTTTTGCTGATATTGGCGATTTTGCCAATAATCCTAGTTCTGTTGTAAACTACGTACATAATGGACCTAACGGTACCACAATAGCAATGCCAACAAACTTAACCACTTTTCCACGTCTTGATTTTGAAGCGAACAATGCGGCCAATAGAAGCGTGCGAATTTCACACCCCATAACAGTAAATATTGGTATCGCCGTTGGTCAAAACGCAATTTGCGTAGTGGATAACGATGTTTATGTTAAAGGATGGCTAAGAAACAGAGATGCAACAGCCGGAACTCTCCAATTTGGTGAGAGTGGTAGCTGGACACTTCATCTTGATTCTGATATTAGAATGGCAGCAGTTGGTGGGGCTGCATTTAACATTCAGGTATTAAACACTACTCCTAGCTCAAGGGTTCATACTTTAAAGGTTGGGACAAATATTGTTCAAAACACTGGCGCACTAACTCTATACAATGCTGGCGCTGCCGCAAACAATGCAATTCTTGAATTTATTGGCGATTCAGATGCTCAATACACAAGGATTGCAGGTACTACTCCATCACTCTATCGTATTGTTATGAATAAGGGTAACACTAGAACACCCCGGTTTACTTTTAGTAATAGCTTTACGCTTAATGGTCCAACAAGTGGGGCTGGCATACCTAAAGCCGTTGAGTTACAAAATGGTTCTCTTGAAATAGCAGACGCCGGAATTAATATTAATCTTACAACTGGCAACGACAGTTTTGTTATACCTGCTTCGGCAGGGCTTGTTGTTGGTCCGGGTCAGGTAAACGTAAGCGGAGCAAATTCGGGTATTCTGCTCGATGGATTACTCCGTGCTCAGAGTACGGGAATTATTAACATGGATGATGGCGTCGGTGTCAATAACTTTATTGAATACTCTGCCTCTGGAAATGCAACTATTGAAGTGGCAAACAACGCGCAACTAATTGTTGGTTCACAAATTCGTAGAAGTCTTTTGGCTGCAGATGGAGTATTAAGATTTACTCAAACCGGAGGAACGGTTGTAGTTGGTAAAAACGCTGCGCCTCAAGCAAACAGAGGTGTTTTCGAAGTATTGAACAATGGAAGTAGATTTATACAAACCGGAGGAACCTTGATAATAATTCGACCACAGACAGCTGCAACGGAAGCTTCTCTTTTGTTAGAGCCTAGTTTACATTCGGTAGGAAATGCTACTATTCAAATTGGAAATGACGAAACCCCTGCTTCAAGCGTAATTACTGTTAAATCAAACATCGAACTTGGAAATGTTATTGTTACCGGAGCAAACAACCCTACACTAAGATTAAAAGACAGATCTCTTAAGTTGAAAAGAGATTTAACTATTAGTGCAGGAAGCTCATTTGATGGAACAGGCTTGTTTAATCTCACAGTTAACCGTCATATTATTAATAATGGAACTGCAAACTTAAATATTGACACTTTGTTCTTGAAGGGTGTTAGTACGGCTCCATCTTCAAGCACTCAGGATATTACAGGCAATTTGGTTGTAAAACATCTAGTTGTTGAACCAGAAACTTCCGTTACTTTAAATGGAGGAGCTAGTCTTGAAGTAAATAGAGATTTATTTATCAGAGCCGGTCAGCTTGTTGATGGTGGAAACTCTATTAATGTATCTGGAAACGTATATAATGATGCAGCCCATGTTTCAAGCAATCCGGCAGTCGGAGGTATAATATTTTCAGGAGCTTCAACTCAAAGAGTTTATGGCTTAGGGCAGTTTGGAAGAATTGAAATCAACAATCCAAATAATGTTATAGCAGAAAATAACATTACATTGCAAAACAATTTGACTCTTAGAAGCGGTATTTTCCAAATACAATATCATAAACTAACACTGGGCTTAAGTGCAAATATTATTAACGAAGGTGGTCCGTTTAGTGATACAAAAATGGTTGCAGTTGATGGAAGTAGCTTTTTAAGAGGAATAGAAAAGTTTATACCAACTGTTTCAGGTGGAGCTCCGGTTGCTCCTTATGATATTAACGATGCTGCATATTCATACAAGTTTACCGTGCCTATTGGGTCAGACAATGGCTCTGTCAGAAAGTATACTCCTGTAGAAATAGCAGTGGCAAACAATAATAGTATAGGATCAACAACAACATATCCAGTTAACGATAAACATATAACTATTGACCCTGTTCCGGGTAGAGTGCTTCAGTATTATTGGAATTTGTCAAGTTATAATTTATCTGCCTTTACAGGCTTGATTAGGATGCATTATTTGCAAGCTGATGTCAGGGATAACCCTAGTGACGAAGCTAATTATTTAGCTGCCAGACTATATAGTGATGAATGGTCTAAGTTTGCTGAGCCGGAGCCCGGTCCGGGATTTTTCCAAATTGTTGATGAGGCAAATAACTATGTTGGTTTTACATTCAATAATGCATCACATGTTAATGGCGATTATACTGCCGGTATCGGTCCTGATATACCTGATAATGTTCCTGTGTTTATATCTACAGGAAATGGAAGTTGGATAAATCCTGCAACGTGGGTTAGAGAAGGAGGAGGATTAGTTCCAGATAATGGACCGGCAGGTCATATTGTAAGGGTTTTAGATGGACACACTGTTTCTGTTGAAGATAATTTTCGGCAAGCTTATAGAACAGAAATTCATGGAACAGGCAAACTGTTTTTAGGCTCTACTGTAAACCATATCTTAGGAATTGTTAGTGAAACAGGCACTATCGAAGTATTAACAAATTCTGTTCCTGCCGGTAATTATGATGCATTTGTAGCATCAGGAGGAGGTACATTTGAGTTTGGAGGAGCAGGTTATGGGTTGCCGACAAGATTTACACAGTACAATAATTTAATTGTAAAGGGAAGTGGTACAAAAAGCTTTCCTGCGGAAATTGTTACAATTAATGGCAATCTAAGTATTTTAGGAACAACAACATTAAGCACTTCCAGAAATGTTAACTTAAGAGGAAATATAACCAAGGATGATACTGCAGAATTAGTTAGCTCTAATATCATTAAATTTGAAGGTAATACAAACCAGGAAATTATCGGAAACTTTTCAGGAGCTTTTTGGATTCATTTGGCCAATTCTACAGGAAGCAATATTAATCTTAGTGGAAATCTAACCACTTCCGGATTAATATGGCTTGAAAACGGAATATTGAGAGTGGAAGATGGTTTTGTTTTACAGTCTGACAATAATACTGGATTTTTCTCTTCATCGGATGCTAATTTCCACAGAAGTTGGATTGAAGGCACATTCAGACGCAGACTGTCTTCAGGAACAACAGCAAATTACCGGAATCAAGCATTTACAATTGGTAGAAACGGCAAAGTTAGGCATGTAAGACTATCTAATGTGTCTGTTGCTAATCAATACTGGACCGCTGAATATTTTGATTCAAACCCTCTTGATGAAGGGATGGACCCTGAATCTATCAATGGTGATCCTATCCCATTAGAAAAAGTCAGCAATATAGAATTTTGGAGAATTGTTGGACCAGATGGGGCTAGTGCTCGCGTTCAGCTTAACTGGGGCTTTGAGAGTGGGTTGCCGGATGGTGACCTAGATCTTATTAGAAATAGTACAGTTGTTGGCGAATGGAACGGCTCTGCATGGACAAATAAAGGAAATAACGGAAGTGTTTCTGTAACAGGAAACGGGACCTGGACTTCCGGTACTGTTAATGCAGGAACAATCTCATCTTTCTCAACCAAATATTTTACAATTGCAACTACAGATGAAAATAACCCCCTCCCTGTCGAATTCCTTTCAATTGATGCATATTTGCAAGATGAAAACATTGTGGTAGAATGGATTACCGCTACTGAAAGAAATAATGACTACTTCACAGTGGAAAGAAGCAGGGATGCTGTTAATTTTGAAATAATAGCTGTTGTAAAAAGTAAAGCTGAATTTGGAAATAGCAACCAGATACTGTCTTACTCGGTTGTTGATTTATCTCCTATAGCAGGACTAAATTATTATAGAGTAAAACAAACGGATTTCGATGGTACTAGTGACTATAGCAAGCTGGTTGGTGTTTTTTATCAAAACAAATCGGATGTCGCTATAAACATTTATCCAAATCCAAACAGAGGATATGAGTTTAATCTTGTAATGGAAGGGCTAATAAGCTTTGAAAGTGTTGTTATAACCATTACAAATATTCATGGAAAAACAGTACAAACAGATTTTGTAAATGCCGATGATATGGGTAAACTAATTAGAAAAGTTTCCCCAATAAGAAAACTTGAACCCGGAGTGTATATTATTACTGTTTCAGCAGCTTCCGGTAGATTTACCACAAGGATGGTTGTTAATTAAGTCAACAGTCGATAGTCAACAGTCAACAGTCGAAAGTGGTAGGTGAATTCTGACTTACGACTGCCGACTATCGACTATCGACTTACGACTGCCGACTGCCGACTGCCGACTATCGACTGCCGACTATCGACTTAGATTAAACTTTTCAGGATGTCTGGCTCCCTTGCCTTTGTAGAATTCTTGTATTGATTTTATCAAAACGTCGTAATCATCAGAGGAATTTAAAACAGGCCCAAATCCTCCGGTTTTTAGCTTGTAATCAAGGTAACCACATACTATTGGCACATTAGCTTCTTTTGCAATATGATAAAAACCTTTTTTCCAGTTTGTAACAAGCTTGCGGGTTCCTTCAGGAGTAACTACAAGATATAACTCTTTGTTATTCTCAAAAGCTTTATGAACACTTTTTATTGCACTTCTGCTGTTAGATCGGTCAACAGGAATACCTCCCAACGACTTAAGTAAAGGCCCGAATGGGAATACAAAAGATTCTTTTTTTATCATAAATTTACCCTTGAACTTATATGCAGTGAAAGCAAGCCAACCATAAACAAAATCATAATAGCTGGTATGTGGAGCCATTATAACAACTGCTTTTTTTATTTCAGGAGGCATATTAGAGTCTATTTTCCAACCCTTTAGCTTCAAAATAAAACGGGCTATTCTACTTTTCATAGTTTTTATTTTTTTTTCGTTCAATTCTACATGCTAATTGTCCGCATGCCGCATCAATATCTGCGCCTTTACTTTGCCTAATGTTTACAATTAAATTTTTATTCTCAAGGAATTTTACAAAACTCGAAAGACTTTGTTGGCTGCCTGGTTTAAAAGGAATTCCACTTACCGGGTTATATTCTATAATGTTTATTTTGCAAGGACTTATTTTACAAAACTCCGCGAGTGCAGCCGCATCCTCAAGAGAATCATTAAATCCTTTCAAAAACAAGTATTCATATGTAATTCTTAATCCTGTTTGTTTATAAAAGTATTGGATTACCTTTTTTAGCTCAGATAAGTCATTTTTTTTGTTGACAGGCATTATCTGTGCTCTTTTATCATTATCAGCGGTATGTAGTGAAATTGCTAAATTGTATTTTATTTTATCATCAGCCAATTGCTTAATTCCACTAATAATTCCTGCGGTTGAAAGTGTTATCCTGGATGGAGACATTGCCATTCCATCCTGAGTAGTCATTAAACTAATGGCTTTTTTTACTTCATCGTAGTTTAATAACGGCTCTCCCATGCCCATTAAAACAACATTACTTATGTTGCTTTTATATTCGTTTTTTGCAATTATCTCTAGTTCTACAAGCTGGTCATATATCTCGTAAGCTAGAAGGTCTCTCTTAAATCCCATTGTGGCTGTAGCGCAAAATTTACATCCTAAAGCGCACCCAACTTGTGAAGAAATACAAGCAGTTAGCCTGTCGCCGGAAGGAATAATAACACCCTCTATCACAGAATCGTCAAATAAACGAAATGCAATTTTTGAGGTATTATCTCTACTTTGAAGTTTCGAAATAACTTGTGGAAATCCTATAAAATATTTTTGACTTAATTTTTCTCTTAAATCTGATGAAAGATTTGTCATTTCATCAAAACTCCTGGCATTCTTTTTCCATAGCCATTCAGATAACTGCTTTGCTCTAAATGGCTTTTCTCCGCATGTGGAAATAATATCATCATATTCATGCAAATTAAGCGTTTTAATATCTGTTTTGCCATCTTTCATGTTGGCAAAGATACTAAGTTTATCGTTTGAATTTTTTAGTGTAATTTTATCCAACATAAAACTTCAATATTATAGATATCATCATCCTAATGAGAAATCGATTTTTTAAATGGCTGTCGAAATTTTTATATAATGATTCACTTATATGGAGAATCAAAACAAAAGATAATGAGGTTTTTATAACTTTTGATGATGGCCCAACGAAACTTTATACTGATAGAATTTTGGAAGTTCTTGATTTGTATAATGTTAAAGCAACTTTTTTTTGCCTAGGAAATAATGTTGAAAAACTACCGGATCTTTTTAACAAAATTGTTGATTCAGGTCATTCCATTGGAAATCATGGTTTTGAACACTTAAATGGATGGCAACTGTCTAAAAGCCAATTTATTGATAATTGTTTAAAAGGAAAAGAAATCATTAAATCTGATTTATTTCGTCCACCTTATGGTGCAATAAAACCCTCTCAGGCAAAATCTGTTTCAAATAGTTTTAAGATTGTTATGTGGAGCATAATGTCGAAAGACTACAACAATAAAATATCATCAAAAGACTGCCTTAATAGATTGAAAAAACTGGTAAGGCCGGGAGATATAATTGTATTTCACGACTCAGAATCTGCATCTGAAACTACATTAAAAGTTTTGCCCGAGTTTTTAAAGTTTATTAATGACCAAGGATTCAAGGCTTCGGTGATTAAATAGTTGAAATTTTCTCTGGCGTTTATTTTTGTACATTTGTAAAGTATTTATATTGAAAACAATGATGATTAGCCCTCTTTATAAAAGAAGAATACTTTTTATTTTTTTCATGGCGATTACTTTTGCCCTTATTTCTGCTTGTGCAAATGTAGTTGCACCCTCTGGAGGGCCTAAAGATGTTACTCCTCCAACAGTCTTAAGAAGTAATCCACCAAACTATTCCACAAACTTTTCAGGAAAAACCATTAGATTTTATTTTGATGAGTATGTTGAATTAAAAAACATTAATCAGAAACTGCTTATTTCTCCGCCTTTACAAACTCAACCCGAGTTCAGGCTTAGAGGAAAATCTTTAATAATGGAAATTAACCCCGACGAGCTAAAACCCAACACTACTTACAATGTGTTTTTTGATGATGCAATAGCAGATTTAAATGAAGGCAATGCAATTCAAAACTTTAGATTTGTCTTTTCAATCGGCGATTTTCTAGATTCATTGTCTGTTAAAGGTAATATTTTTGAAGCTTTTTCTTTAAAGCCGGAAAAGAACATATTCGTAATGCTTTACGACTCTATATATGATTCGGTTCCATATCTTGAAAAACCCGTATATGTTTCAAAGACAAATGATAAGGGCGATTTTGAGATGAATTTTATTAAACCCGGAGAGTATAAATTGTTTGCAATGGAAGATATTAATTCGAGCTATACTTTTGATTTGCCAAATGAGAGAATTGCATTTTTTGACAGCCTTGTTATTCCTGTGTTTTCAGGACATCCGCATAAACCGATTGTCCCAGATGTTACAACAGAGGAAGATGCTACTGAAACCAAAGATTCTTTAATAATTGAACAAACTCCTCGCAAAAGATCTCAGAATGCGGAGACGGACAGTGTCTCGTTTGATAATATTGAAAATGAAAATGAAGAAATTGTTGAAGAAGACTCTGTTTTAAAACCGGAATTACCATTTTATAAATTAGCTCTATTCCAGGAAGAAGATACTATGCAAAAAATCAGCAATGTGTCTATGATTCAGAAGGATGTTATGATGATTGTATTTCGCATTCCAACAGATAAAGCCACATTTAACGATATTAGAAAACCAATAGAGAATCATCAGTATTTTAATGAGTTAAACAAAACAAACGATACACTTTTTGTTTGGTTTAATAATTTTGATAGAGACAGCCTTTTCCTCGAAATATCAGATAGAAATGCTATAATTGATACTGTAAATATTTCAACAGAGTATAGGGAAAGAACCCAAAGAGGAAGAGCTCCCAGAGAGGATGTGAAAAGGATTACATTTAAAAATAATATTGCATCAGGAGGTAACCTTGCCTACTTTGATACTTTAGAAATCTACTCTAACAATCCGATTTTGGAAATCAATAAAAGAAAAATTTTGCTTTTCAAAAATGATACAATTCCGATAACTGCAGATTTGGAGGTTTTTGGCACTGCAAATAGAAAAATCAGGTTAAATGCAGAAATCGAACAGGATGGTATCTATAAATTGTTGTTGCTCGATAGCTGTGTAACAGATATTTATGGTTTTTCACACGATACTTTGAAGCTAAATTTTAAAACGGACAATGAGGAGGTTTATGGGAAAATAATTTTAACTCTATCAATTCCTGAAGCCCAACATCAATATATTCTGCAGCTAATTGATGATAAGCTTGAAGTTGTATCTGAAAAAATAATTACAAAATCAGGAACATTAAGCTTTCCTAATTTGAAGCCGAATAAGTATAGTTTTAAGATTATTGAAGATCAAAATAATGATGGGAAATGGACTCCAGGGCGCTATTTGAAACTAAGACAGCCGGAAATAGTAAAATTCTATAAAGAAACAATTCAGCTCCGACAAAACTGGGAAATGGAATCGGAATGGATACTTGAATAAATCTTTAAATATTTTTATCAATGGTAAAAGAGTTTAGTGTTTACGGAAATATTGTTGATGTTGTTAATAGAAGAATTTTCAAAGGAAAAGTTTCTATTAGTAATGGAAAGATAATTTCCATTGTTGAAGGACAAAGTTCAAATGAAAATTATATTATTCCCGGATTTGTAGATTCTCACATTCACATTGAAAGCTCAATGCTTATTCCCTCTGAATTTGCTAGAATTGCTGTCACTCACGGCACAATTGGAGCCGTTACAGACCCTCATGAAATTGCAAATGTTCTTGGTGTAGACGGAGTTAAGTTTATGATTGAAAACGGTAAGAAAGTTCCATTTAAGTTTTTCTTTGGAGCCCCGTCATGCGTTCCTGCAACATCTTTCGAGTCTTCAGGAGCAAATATCTCCTCAGTAGAAATTGAATCTTTATTGTTGAATGATGATATTCATTATTTGGCTGAAATGATGAATTTTCCCGGAGTTGTTTATGATGATGAAGAAGTATGTAAGAAACTGAAAGCGGCCAAGAATGCAAACAAAGTTGTGGATGGACATGCTCCGGGCTTGCAGGGTGATAATTTAAAAAAATACGTGGAAGCCGGAATATCAACAGATCATGAATGCTTTACGATTGAAGAAGGTTTGGAAAAAATAAAGCTGGGAATGAAAATTCTCATAAGAGAAGGTAGCGCTGCTAAGAATTTTGATGATCTTATAGAACTGATAAAGGATTATCCCGAATATATTATGCTTTGCTCAGACGACAAGCACCCCGATGATCTAATAAAAGGACATATTAATCTATTGGTTAAAAGGGCATTAGATAAAGGCTATAATCTTTTTGATGTTTTAAGAACTGTAACATTAAACCCAAAACTACATTACAAACTTGATAATGGTTTGCTTCAAGAAGGTGATAATGCAGATTTTGTTGTTATTGATAATCTCGAAGATTTTAACATTATTGAGACCTATATAAATGGCATCAAAGTTTCGGAAAATAATATATGTCTGATTGAGAAAATTGATGAAATGCCAATAAATAAATTTGAATGTAAAAAAATATCAGCGGATGATTTGAGAGTTGAGGCAAAATCAGACAAGATTAATTTAATTGAGGCAATTGATGGTCAGTTAATTACAAAAAAGATAACTGCCGGAATAGATATAAATAACAGGTCTGTTTATGCCGATGTTTCTAAAGATATTTTAAAGATTGTTGTAATAAACAGATACTCTTATTCTTTACCAAGCATTGCATTTATTCGTGGATTTGGTTTGAAAGATGGAGCAATAGCCTCTACTATAGCTCACGATAGCCATAATATTATAGCAGTAGGAGTAAGCGATGAAGATTTGGCAAATGCAATAAACTTATTGATTGACGCAAAAGGAGGAATATCTTATTCCAAAGGTGAAAAGCATGATTTTTTGCCATTACCCTTTGCAGGACTTATGTCGAGTGAAAGTGTTATGGATGTTGCTGCTAAATATGAGGCTATTGACAAAAAAGCGAAAGAATTGGGCACTACACTCAAGGCTCCTTTTATGACATTGTCTTTTATGGCATTACTTGTTATACCGGAAATAAAAATAAGCGACAAAGGGCTTTTTGATGGTGAAAAATTTGAATTTATTTCTTTGTTTAGATAGTGATGAAAGATAAGGAAAAAATAACCGAGAACAATTCCGCACTTAAAGTGAATAAGGGTATTGAGCAGCCGCCTTCTATTAATGAAAAGGCAGCTAATGCTTTTAAAAGAAAAAAACCGGTTAAGTTATCGCAAGAAGAATATCTTGAAGGAATTCTTTCGGGCAACATTACTGTTTTGAGCAAGGCTATTACGCTGATAGAAAGCTCTTTAATATCAGACAATGAGCTTGCCCAAAAAATTATTGAAGGATGTATGCCACATTCCGGAAAGTCTATCAGGATAGGGATTACCGGAGTACCCGGAGCTGGTAAAAGTACATTTATAGAGGCTTTTGGGAAACATCTTACAGCTATGCAGAAGAAAATAGCTGTATTGGCAGTCGATCCAAGCAGTTCAATTTCAAAAGGCAGTTTGCTGGGCGATAAAACCAGAATGGAAACATTGGCAGTTGACCCACTGGCTTTTGTCAGACCATCTCCATCTGCCGGCTCTTTAGGTGGAGTGGCTAAAAAGACTAGAGAAATAATTATTTTATGCGAAGCAGC
>CAZRNU010000080.1:0-13660 GCA_964601515.1 uncultured Bacteroidales bacterium
ATACCGGCAATTACAATGAGGTTTTTTTCTGATGAGAAAAAATCAGGAACTATTGAGATGCTTCTTACAAAACCTCTTTCAGATACAAATATTATAATGGCCAAATACTTAGCAGGAATTACACTTGTTGTTTTATCGCTAATACCAACATTGATATATTTCATAACTGTGTACATTTTTGCCACTCCATACGGGAACATTGATATTGGCGGTATTACAGGTTCGTATTTGGGACTATTAATGCTTGGTGCAGGATTTGTCGCCATTGGCGTTTTTTCATCTTCAATTACCGAAAATCAGATTGTCTCATTCATTATTGCCGTATTCCTATGTGCAATGGCTTTTATAGGTTTCGAAATGCTTTCTTCATTTGAAATGTTTGGTAGTTTTGATTTGTTTATTAAGAATCTAGGCATGTATGCACATTATTCATCAATGGGAAGAGGTGTAATTGATACCAGAGATGTTATTTATTTCCTCAGTGTTATTACTATTTTTATACTATTTACAAAGATTAAACTTGAAAGTAGAAAATGGTAAAATAAAGGTTGAGATTGAGGTTGAGGTTGAGGTTAAGGTTGAGGTTAAGGTTGAGGTTAAGGTTGAGGTTAAGGTTGAGAATTAGATAAATAGAAGAATAATTATATGGGTAAGATTAATATTATAAGAAAGAAAAACCTGATTCAGTTTGTAATTGCATTGATTATTATAACAATAGTAAACATAATTGGAGGCAGGATATTTTTCAGGCTTGATATGACAGCCGAAAAGCGCTACTCACTTACTAATTCGACAAAAGAGATGCTTAGCAACCTTGATGATATAGTATATTTCAAAGTATATCTTGAGGGAAGCTTTCCCGCTGAATTTAAAAGGTTATCAAACCAAACCCGCGAAATGCTTGAGGAGTTCAGAGCATATAGTAATATGATACAATTTGAGTTTATTAATCCTTTAAAAGCATCTGATAAACGCCAAAGACAAGCCAACATCGACATGCTAACAAGAAAAGGATTAATTCCAACACAACTTCAAATAAAATCTGATGATGCAAGCTCACAACAAGTAATTTTCCCGGCAGCTTTAGTTAGTTACAAAGGCAGAGAAATTCCCGTGCATTTATTGATGGATCAAATAGGTGTAAGGCACGAAGAAATTCTTAATAATTCATCTCAAGCACTTGAGTACAATCTTGCATCTGCAATCAGGCAATTGATTACCCTAGAAAAACCAAATATTGGATTTCTTGAAGGGCTAGGCGGCCCACCTCATAGAAGTGTTGTGGATATTAAAATTTCTCTTGGAGATTTTTATAATGTAAAAAATATAGTATTGGATTCTAGTTATGTTCCACTACAAAATCTTAGCACATTGATTATTGTCAAACCAAGAAAAGAATTTCCCGAAACAACGAAATTTCTTATAGACCAGTTTATAATGCAAGGCGGATCATGCTTTTGGCTTATTGACCCTGTATTTGCAGAAATGGATAGCTTAAGAGCTGAGCCTGAAACAATTGGAATGGGATGGCCTGTAAATATTGACGATATGCTTTTTAGATATGGAGTAAGATTAAATGTTGATCTTCTAAAAGATTTACGCTCAGTACCTATTCCTGTTACTACCGGTATGGTAGGAAACAGACCTCAAATTAGCCTTGTACCTTGGTACTTTTTTCCAATGATTACTCCAACCGGCAATCATCCTATAGTGAGAAATCTTAATGCTATAAAAACTCAATTTATCAGCAGTCTTGATACTATCGCTGTAGCTGACATTAAAAAAACAATATTACTTCAAACATCTCCATACACTCGCGTTTTGCAAACTCCAACAAGAATTAGCTTGGATATATTGCACAACCCACCTGATGAATCGTTATTCAGGGCAGGACAAAAGCCGGTGGCTGTGCTTTTGGAAGGAAGTTTTGAAAGTATTTATAAAAACCGAATTCAACCAAAAGTACATTTACCTGAAGGGTTTATTATTAGAGATAAAAGCTTAAATACTGCAATGGTTATTGTTACCGATGGTGATATAATTCTTAATAGTCTTGACCAAAGAGGGCAACCTCTTCCTCTTGGATATGACCGATACCTTAATGAAACATTTGGAAATAAAGATTTCGTTTTAAACTCAGTAAACTATCTTGCTAACGACCCTAGTATTATGGAGGCTCGTAACAAAGAAATTCGCCTGAGAATGCTGGATAAAACTGTCGTAAATAATTCAAAAGCAAAAATCCAGTTCTATAATGTGGTTTTGCCTTTTATGCTAATTGTTTTATTTGGAATTGTAAGGTTTTATCTAAGAAAAAGAAAGTATACACTATAACTGTTAGCAATTGTCATTATTTAGATTTTTATGAATAAAAACCGAAAAAGTATTCTACTGTTTCTTGCATCTTTAATTGTAGTTGTTTTTGCATTATACATTTATAACAAAATTGGAAATCCCGGGAATTCTGCATCAGCCAGAAACTTTGCAATTGCACCTGAGGAAAATATTGTTTTATTAGAGTTTTCGAAAAATAATGAGAATATTAAACTAGAAATCAATAAATCAGGCTTATGGGTTATTAACGATGATTTTGCAGCTAACAATCTAGCGATTAACGACCTGATAAGAACTCTCAAAAACCTTTACATAAAACATCCTATTTCTGTAGATGAGAAGGATGAAGTTTCTAAAAATCTCGAAGAAAGTGGTGTAAAAATATGCGTTTATGCTCGCCGATATGTGATTTCAATTGGAGACTTCAAAGTTTTTCCATATAAAACAAAACTAAAATGCATTTATGTTGGTTCCGATTATAATGAATCACCAGGAACTATAATGAAAATTGAAGGCGCTGCAATGCCCTATGTTGTTCATATTCCCGGACAAGAGGAAGGTATCAGCAGACATTTTTCTGCAAATTATTATGAATGGAGAGATCCTGTTGTTGCAAATATTAAACAAACAGAAATTAACTCACTTAAAGTAGTTGTTTTTAACAATGATAAGGAGTCATTTATTCTTTATAACAAGAATGACAATTTCCAAATTACTGACTTAGATAACAATTCAATATCAGACAATTACATTGATACTTTAAAGATTCAGAGATTAATCAGTGCATTTAGTGATTTGTATTTTGAGAAACTTTTGTATGGTGATGAATTAATAAATGTTAAGGAAGAACTTAGCAACATTGCTCCTACTTATTCTATATCAATAGAAGACAAAAACTTTAAGATTATCAAACTTGATATTTACCATAAAAAATTAGCCGAAATAGAGAAAGAAGAATTAGGAGTTACTACAGACATAGATCCAAATCTGTTTTATTTAAAAGTAAATGAGAACGAATATTCACTAGCGAGATATTTTGTATTTAGCAGAATTCTTCGCCCATTATCTTTTTATATAAAAAAAAGTGACTAAATGCAATACAACAAAATTTTTACAAGTATATTTGCAGACTAAACTAGAACTAACCAAAAAGTAAAACAATAAAATCTCTGACGCATGAAATTTATCGTTTCCAGTTCAGCATTATTAAAGCAACTTCAAGCTATTGGAGGAGTTGTTGGCACAAACAGCACATTACCTATTCTTGACAATTTTCTATTTCACCTTGAAGAAAATGAAATAGTGGTTTCAGCATCCGACTTAGAAACAACTATGAACACAAAGCTTACCGCCGATATGGCTGAAGGTGAAGGAAGTGTTGCAATTCCTGCCAAAATTCTTTTAGACACACTAAAGACTTTATCAAACGTACCCGTTACTTTTGATGTTGATGATACAAATTTCGGAATCACACTAACAGCAGGTGAAGGAAAGTTCCGTTTAGCCGGTCAAAATGGTGAAGATTTCCCAAAGAATCCGGTAATTGAAGGCAGCAGCAAAGTTCAAATCGAATCAGATATTCTTTATAATGCAATTAGTAAAACTATTTTTGCAGCAAGCAATGATGATCTTCGCCCTGCAATGTCAGGTGTATTTTGTGAATTAGCAAAAGACAATATCACTTTTGTAGCAACTGATGCTCATAAATTGGTTAGATATCGTCGCAACGATGTAGTTCCAAAAGTTGATGCTTCTTTTATTATTCCTAAAAAACCTCTTAACCAGTTGCGTCACATTCTTTCTCAGGATGATGCTCCTGTTGTTATGGAGTTTAATGATACAAATGCTAGATTTACTTTCCAAAATATTACTGTTACTTGCAGACTTATTGATGGAAAATATCCAAACTACAGTGCTGTTATACCAAAAGCAAATCCTAAAAAACTTATTGTTGACAGAGTTCCTTTTATTAATTCAATAAAAAGGGTTTCATTGTTTTCAAATCAAACAACATATCAAGTGAAGTTTAAAATTGCCGGTTCAGAACTTATTCTGAATGCAGAAGACCTTGATTACAGCAATGAAGCAAATGAAAGATTAAACTGTCATTTTGAAGGTGAAAATATTGAAATTGGATTCAACAGTAAATTCCTTGTTGAAATGCTTAACAATATTGATTCAGAGCAAGTATTAATGGAAATGTCAGAGCCAAATCGCGCAGGACTAGTATTACCTGCTTCAAAAGATGAAAAAGAAGACATTCTTATGCTTGTTATGCCGATTATGCTTAACTCATAGTATTAATTAAAAATACATAAAGAGGTTGTATCTTAGGGATTCAGCCTCTTTTTTTATAAAAAGTAAATCTCTTTAAAATGGAAAATCATTATTCAAAGATTAAAGAACTAGCTGAAAAATATAAAAATTATACAGCTGAAAACCTTTCTAAACTTATTAAGTTAAAATCACTAAGCCTACAGGAAAAAGAAGTTCAGCACGAGCTTAAAAGACAAATGGAAGAAGCCGGATTTGATGAAGTATTTATTGATGGACTTGGCAATGTGATTGGTAGAATTGGAAATGGGAAAAAAATTCTTGCTATTGATGGGCACATGGATACTGTTGATATTGGGAATATTGAAAACTGGGATTTTGATCCACTTGGCGGTGAAATCAGAGACGGATTTGTGCATGGTCGTGGCACCGTTGATCAAAAAGGCGGTCCCGCAGCATTTGTTACTTCAGGTAGAATTCTCAAAGAAATGGGCTTCGACAAGGATATGACAATCTATTTTGTTGGAAGTGCAATTGAAGAAGACTGCGACGGTTTGTGCTGGAAATATATTGTTGAAGAGCTTGGAATTAAACCGCATTATGCTATTAGCACAGAGCCAACAAATTTAAATATCTACAGGGGACACAGAGGAAGAATGGAAATGAGAGTTACTTTTTATGGTGTTTCTTCTCATGGATCAGCACCCGAACGTGGCAAAAATGCTATTTATATGGCTTCAAAAGTTGCTCTTGAGGTTGAAAAATTAAATGAAAGACTAAAGTTTGATGAATTTCTTGGAAAAGGTAGTGTAACAATTTCTGAATTCGTTTCAAAAAGTCCTTCTCTATGTGCGGTGGCTGATTATGCTCATATACACCTTGATCGTAGATTAACATGGGGCGAAACTAAAGAAAGCGCTGTAAAAGAAATTGAAGAACTGATAAAAGGAATGAATGCCAGAGTTGAAGTTTTAGAATATATGGAAGAGTCATTTACAGGCTTGAAGTATGGAATGGAAAAATATTATCCTACATGGAAGCTGGAAGAAGACCACGAAATTGTTCAAACAGGTGCAAAAGCATTCAAAAACTTGTTTAACAAAGATCCGAAAATTGACAAATGGACATTCTCAACTAATGGTGTTACAATAAATGGCTATTACGGAATTCCTATCATAGGATTTGGACCGGGTAATGAAGTTTTGGCTCACGCACCAAACGAAAAAGTTCCAATACAAGATTTAGTCGATGCATCAGCTTTTTATGCAGCTTTTGCTTATGAAATCTAAATCGTAAAAATACCGTTAATCATACTTTTGTGTAACGTAAAAAGCTTATAAAATGGACATTAAGAAAAGAATTGAGAAATTAGCCGAAATGAAATCGGGGCTATACAAAAAAGATTTCCTTCTAACTTGGGAAAAATCCGAAACCGACCTGAAAATAATTCTTGAAGTTGCAGCTTTAATAAAAGAATTTAGAGAAAAGAATATTTCATGCAGACTGTTTGATTCTGGACTAGCGATTTCAAATTTCAGAGATAACTCTACACGCACTAGATTCTCATTTGCTTCTGCAAGCAACCTTTTAGGACTTGCTGTTCAGGACCTTGATGAAGAAAAGTCACAGATATCTCATGGGGAAACTGTAAGAGAAACTGCGAATATGATATCTTTCCTTTCTGATTTTATTGGCATTCGCGACGATATGTATCTTGGTGAAGGTAATAAGTATATGAGAGAAGTTGGTCAAGCTCTTGATGAAGGTTTTAAAGAAGGAGTTTTGCCAGTGCGTCCGGGTATTGTAAACCTACAATGTGATATGGACCACCCTACTCAGTCTATGGCTGACCTTATGCATTTGCAAAATGAATTTGGGAACCTCAAAAATCTTAAAGGTAAAAAAATCGTAATGAGCTGGGCATATTCTCCAAGTTATGGCAAACCTCTTTCAGTGCCTCAGGGAATTATTGCCCTAATGTCTAGATTTGGTATGAATATAGAATTGGCATATCCTGAAGGATACGGACTAATTCCTGAAATAGTTGACATTGCAAAAGCTAATGCGAAAAAAAGTGGAGGTTCGTTCAATATAAGTCATAATATGAAGGATGCTATGAAAGATGCTGATATCGTTTATCCAAAAAGTTGGGCTCCTTTTCATATTATGCAACAAAGAACAGAGCTTTTAATGGCTAAGGATAAAAACGGCCTTCAAGAGCTTGAAAAAGTTTGTCTGGCTAATAATGCAAAGTTTAAAGATTGGGAGTACAACCACGAAAAAATGAATGTTACCAAAGGTAAAAATGCTCTTTATATGCATTGCCTACCTGCAGATATTTCAGGTGTTTCCTGCAAAGAAGGAGAAGTAAATGCAGATGTTTTTGAAAAATATAGAATTAAAACATACATTGAAGCAGGATATAAACCATACATTATTGCAGCAATGATGCTTACAAATAAGTTTAAAAAACCTGCAGAGATATTTGAAGGATTACTAAAACAAAACAAAAAAAGAATAACCCTTTAAAAAACGACTTTCGACTGTCGACTGCCGACTTTCGACTTTCGACTTTCGACTTACGACTTACGACTTAAACCATGACTATCTGGAATTTCATAAAAGAAAAGCTTGAAAGCAAGCAGAAGGTAATTTTAATTACTGTAATAGAGCGCATTGGAAGCAGCCCGGGAAAAGCCGGATATAAAATGGCTGTTTCTGAAGATGGTACTTTAGAAGGATCTATCGGTGGAGGCGTGATGGAAGTAAATATGGTTGAATCTGCTAAGAAGTTATTATTGGATAATGCATCTGATATTTTCATAAAACGTCAGGTGCATTCTTCCGATGCAAAGGAGGATAAGTCAGGGCTAGTTTGCTCGGGCGAACAAACTCATGCATTTATAACTCTAACCGATAAAAACCTTAAAACAGTTTTAAGCATTATTGAATGCTTTGATAAAGGGAAAAACGGAGTTTTAAGCATGTCGCCTCAAGGTATGTTTTTCTTTGAAAGTGATAATTTTGAATACTACGTTAGAAGCAGCATAAAAAGCAAAACCAATTGGACATTTTCTGAAGTTATTGGAATCAGAGATACACTGTATATATTTGGAGGCGGGCATGTTAGCGTTCCTGTTAGCAATGTATTCCGAATGCTAGGCTTTAGAGTTATTGTTTATGATAATAGAAAAGACCTTTCTACAATGCTGAAAAATCAATATGCTCACCAGAAAGAGATTATTGATTACCATAATGCAGCTTCAATGGTGAAAGAAGGCAGCAACTCATTTGTTGCCATAATGACAGTATCTCACGCCGAGGACCAACTAATACTTAAGCAATTAGTTTCCAAAAACCTAGCTTATCTTGGAATGATTGGAAGCAAAAATAAGGTAAAAAAGATTTTTGATTCTTTATTATCTCAAGGTATTACGCAAGAACAACTAGACAAAGTTGATTCTCCAATGGGTTTGCAAATAAACAGCGAAACCATTGAAGAAATTGCAGTGAGTATAGCAGCAAGGGTTATTCAAAGTAAAAATAGTCCTGAGTCCTGAGTCCTGAGTCCTGAGTCAGTCCTGAGTCCTGAGTCAAGTTTGAGAGTTTTTTGGATGTGGGTTTTCGCTTCACCAGCCTATATTGCAGCAATTTACTGCTTCGTCACTTTCATCCGCTACCAAAAATAGTGAAATATTTTGAACTATATAAATCCACATCAGTGGGCTATGATTTATCTAACTGTTGGAGTTAGTTGTTTATTTTCTCAATATGCTTATTAATCAATTTCACAGCCTTTTCGGCTCCGTTTTCATTTGAAATATTAGTACCTGCTTCCAAACACTTCTTTTTCATTTCTTTATTGTTTTTAACTGAAAGAATTGCATTTGATAAAACACTACTATTCATTCGATTAATATTAAGTGGTTTATAGGCATATCCGAGTTTGTGGATTGCTGAAGCCCTTATTTTTTGATCAAAAATATGAGGTATCGGAATTGATGGTAATCCCGCTCTTAATACTTCCGCTGTTGTCCCAAAGCCAAAATGGTGAACAACAAATTCAACGTAGCCAAGTAACCAACTATAAGGAATTTGTTTTGCTATATAAATATTATCAGGGATTGTTATTTCTTTTTCATTAATATCAGGCATTATTAGAACTGCTCTTGTACTCGACTTATCAAGCGATTCGCAAACTGTCATATAAATATTTTTTGTCTGCTCCTGATTATGAAACATTGAACCAAAAGTTATCAAAATAGGTTTTTCTTCGTTTTTCACAAAACTCATCAAATCTTCAGGTGGAGAATAATCATTTGGTGTACCTGCAAAGAAATATCCGGTTATTTCAGTTGAATTTTTCCAATTAGAATTTGGACTCTGCAAAAATAAAGGCATCGGAATTATGGCAAGGTAAGGATATGCATTTTCGTTTCTATAATTCGGTACTCCTAAATCTCTGCGAAAACGAATGTATGGTTTGCCAAATATTGCTCCCATAATCTTATCAGATAAATACACGCTAAACTCCTTAATGAAGTTTTTTGATTTCCAATATTCCTTTGGGAGACCTATAGGTGCAATTGAAACTTGTATAAAGGGTTTGTTTAAAATATCTGCTTCGGCTTCTCCAACAATACCATGACCAATAATCAAGTCAAAATCCTTTAATGCTATTAAAAAATCCCTGTGACAATTTCTTAGGGTGTCATAAATATAATTTAAAGCGAATTTAAATCCTTTGAGGTTACTTGATGAATTCTCAACAAATTGTTTGGCAGAATAATTAATATCAATATCATCACCAACCGAAATATGTGAAAGTCCATAAAAACTCACAATCTGTTTTGCCCAAGGATGAGTTAAAATTGTTACAGAATGTCCATTTTTCTGTAATTCAATCCCGAGAGCAATATATGGTTGAATGTCTCCTCGTGAACCTATTGTTGTTAATGCTATTTTCATTCTATTTCATTCATTGTTTTATGTATCCGGTGGTCATTTTACAAATACCCCCAACCCTTCACCAACCTATATTGCAGCAATTTACTGCTTCGTCACTTTCACTTCGCTACCAAAAATAGTGAAATATTTTGAACTATATAGACCCTCGTCAGTTTGCTATGATATAATGCCGCTGTTTTAGCATGTGCTATATTTGTTATTAATAAAGTAATGATTTTACTTCCTCTTCCAATTTTGGTAAATCCCTGTTAACAATTTCCCAAATAATTTCTGCAGAAACACTGTCATAGCCGTGAATTATTTTGTTTCAAGTCAATTTTTTTTCTTGAGTTTGTGAGATTAAATTCAGGTGATAATTTAATTATTATGTTAACCGTTTCACCAATTATTTCAATGTTTCGTTCAACCGCTCGTCTGGTTTTTATGTCTTTTTAGAAATCAAAGAAGTTGTTTAATTCAGGAAGGGATTGACCTTGGATTTTTACCGGTAGCGAGCATTAGCGAAACGAAGCTGTTTTTATGGAATGAATATAATGTATAGATTAAAGTCTTTAGTCGACAGTTGTCTAAAGCAGAAGAATTTAACCAATATTGTAACTTTTCTGTAACTTTTCTGTAACCCCTTCTGTCACAATTATCCAAAAGATTATGTGGATTGAAGATTTGGAAGATTTGGAAGATTCGTAAGATTGAAAATTTCAAGACTTACGACTTCCGACTGCCGACTTCCGACTTCTATCCTAATGAACTTTTATGTTTTATCTTTGTTTTGTTTTTGAATTAATAAGTTTAAAAATGGGAATGATTGAAATAAAAATGCCCAAAATGGGTGAAAGCATCATAGAAGCTACGATTACCAAATGGCTCAAAAATGTTGGCGATACAGTTTCCGAAGATGAGCCTATTGTTGAAATAGCTACCGATAAAGTTGACTCTGAAATTCCTTCATCTGTTGCAGGAAAACTTATAAAGCAACTTTTTAAAGAAGGGGAAGTTGCTGCAGTTGATTCTGTTATCGCTATTATTGAGACTGAATCCGACTCAAATGATTCAATTTCAAATAAAAAAGAAGAAAAAACAAAAACTATTGACAATAATTCTAACAGTACAAGCACTGATAATCAAATCAATACACCTGACGTGAATTCAGAATTAATATTTCCATCAAATGATAAGCACGGAAGGTTTTATTCGCCTTTGGTAAGAAGCATCGCAAAACAGGAAAATATTAATACTGCTGAGCTTGAAAAAATATCAGGAACCGGTGCTGATAATAGACTTACTAAGAATGATTTATTTGACTATATTAAGAAGAAATCGGAAAAACCTGCCGAGAGTAAAGTTAATTTAATCGAAGTTAAGCCACAGCCATCTCCTAACAATGTAATTGTAGGTAAAGATGATGAAATTATTGAAATGGACAGAATGAGAAGGTTAATTGCTTCTCACATGATTGCATCTGAGGCCACTTCAGTTCATATCACCATGTTTGCTGAAGCTGATGTTACCAATATTGTAAACTGGAGAGAAAAGAAAAAAGATATAGTGTTAAAGAGAGATGGCGAGAAACTGACTTTTACACCAATTTTTATTGAAGCTGTTGCCAAAGCATTAAAGGATTTTCCAATGGTAAATATTTCTGTGGACAATACCAGAATTATTAAGCGCAAAAACATAAATATAGGTGTTGCCGCTGCTTTACCCAATGGAAATCTAATTGTTCCCGTTATTAAAAATGCAGACCACAAAAATTTGCTGGGTATTACAAAAGAATTAAATGATTTAGCCACAAGAGCTAGAGATAACCGACTTAAACCCGAAGAAATTCAAGGTGGAACTTTCACAATTACCAATATTGGTACATTTGGTGCAATAATGGGTACTCCCATTATAAATCAACCTGAGGTTGCTATTCTAGGCGTAGGCGTTATAAAAAAGAGACCGGTTGTAATAGAAACAGCTGATGGCGACACTATTGGTATTCGACAGATGATGTATTTATCATTATCTTGCGATCATAGAGTTATAGACGGAGCCTTGGGTGGAATGTTTCTTCAGAGAGTTGTTGAATACCTTGAGAATTTTAATAATCAGCAGACAATTTAATTTCTTGCTAAGATGTTTTTGTTTAATTTCGCATCATAAATATAAAACGCAAACGAGTGTTTTATAAAACCTTAGATGATGAAATTAAACCTAACCAAACCTTTGGCATTTTTCGATCTGGAAACGACAGGACTTAATGTTGTAAAAGACAAAATTGTTGAAATTTCTATTTTCAAAGTTAATCCCGATAATAGCACGGAAACATTGACAACGTTGATAAATCCTCAGATTCCCATATCGCCTGAAGCATCAGCTATTCATGGAATAAGCAATGATGATGTAAAAGATAAACCTACGTTTATTGAATTTGCTCCAAAGCTTGAAAAGTTTCTCAAAAACTGTGATCTTGCGGGATACAACTCCAACAAGTTTGATGTTCCAATGCTAATTGAAGAATTTCTAAGATGTGGAATTAATTTCGATATAAAAAAAAGAAAATTAATTGATGTTCAAAACATTTTTCATAAAATGGAGCCTCGCACTCTTAAAGCAGCATATAAGTTTTATTGTAGTAAAGAGCTTATTGGCGCACACGAAGCAGAAGCTGATACTATGGCAACATATGAAATTTTATTAAATCAAATTGAATTCTATAAAGAAACTGAATACACCGACAACGAGGGAAAGAAATCTTTTCCAATAAAAAATGATGTAAATTCTTTATCAGAGTTTTCATATAATCAAAATAATGCAGATTTAGTAGGACATATCGGATTTAATAAATCAGGCAAAGAAGTATTTAATTTTGGTAAGTATAAGGGCAAAACTGTTGAAGAAGTCTTTAAGATTGAGCCTCAGTATTACGACTGGATGATGAAATCTGAGTTTCCACTTTCAACAAAGAATATCATAACAGAGATAATGTTTAGGGGATTTAAAGACTCTTCAATAATCGTAAAATAGATAACTGAATTATTCAGAAGCATGAAAATAATTTGCATTGGTCGAAATTATATTGCTCATGCAAACGAGCTAAATAATCCTTTACCAACTGAGCCTGTTTTCTTTCTAAAACCAGAAACTGCGCTTATACGAGCAGGTTTGCCGTTTTTCTATCCTGACTTTTCAAACGACATACATTACGAAGTTGAGTTTGTGGTAAGAATTTGCAAACTCGGGAAACATATTCAGGAGAAATTTGCCCATAAGTATTACAAAGAGTTTAGTGTTGGAATAGATTTTACGGCCAGAGATCTTCAGGAAAAATGTAAAAAGAACGGACTTCCATGGGAAATATCAAAAGCATTTGATGCGTCAGCTCCTGTGGGCGAGTTTGTTAATAAATCTGAGTTTAAAGATTTTAACGATATTGATTTTTCATTAGAAATTAACGGAAATACAGTTCAAAAGGGCAATACAGGTATGATGATTTTTTCCATAGACAAAATTATCAGCTATGTTTCAAGTTTTGTTACATTAAAAATCGGAGACTTAATATTTACAGGTACACCAGCCGGAGTCGGGCCTGTTAATAAGGGCGACAAATTAACAGCCTATCTTCAAAACAAACAACTACTTGAAGTAAATGTGAGATAAATTATTTAATGTTTTTAAAAATAATCTCACCATCCGGGGCAACAACAATATACACCATTTTCCCCGATTTATTTCCAGGGCTTCCTGTATATCCAATCAGGTTAATTTCATCACTTGAAATATTATACAATCTATCAATATAGTACCCTTCAGAATATACAAATGGAATTGCTTTCAAAATTCTACCATCAAGAGCAATATCAACTGCCACCACTCCGAAATTTCCAGATTTACCGGCAGATTGTTTTTTGTTTAGGATATCGTACTCCTGAAAATTAAAATAAACAATATACTTATCTTCAGCTCTCACCATATCTATGATATTTCCTTTAATCGAAAATGCATTTTGCCAAACTACACTTCCTATAGAGTCTGTCTGGCACATAGAAATCTCTTCATAAATGGAGGCTGAAGCAGATTTTTTCCCAAATGCAATATAACT
>CAZRNU010000081.1:0-13425 GCA_964601515.1 uncultured Bacteroidales bacterium
CGAGTGGCTAGGCAGAGGTCTGCAAAACCTCCTACAGCGGTTCGAATCCGCTCGAAACCTCCACTACAGAAAAAGGATTAGAAAGAAAATTTCTAATCCTTTTGTTTTTAGGGGTCACCTTCCAACCCAAACCTAAAATAATCATTCCCATTATCTGAAAAACCCATCAAAAAATAAAGTAATATTACAGCGTCGACAGGTCAAGCCCTGCCCCCTAAGGGCATTCCACCGTTTATTTTTAAGGCCGGTCAAGCCCGGTCTACTCAATCCAAATCTATACTCAAATTCCCGATACCTGACATCCGACACCTGATACCCCTTTAAAAACCTACACCCCCACCCACTTCTCATAATCCTTCCAATCATTAATATTGGCTAGAATTCTTTTATCATCGACTTCTATTCTAAAAGATGAAAACCTGTTTAGAAATTCTTTAAAATGAAGCTCATTGGCAGATTCAGATTTTGCAGCATTGATGATTTTTTCGGATACCAAAACCGGATGTCCTCCATGACTATCATGGGAAGGAATTATGTAATCAGCAGAACGTGAATTATCAAAAAGCGTTTTTAGTAATTTTTGGTTGACAAATGGATTGTCAATGATGTGTAAAAAAGTTGTATTAGCATTCTCAATGGCATTACAGCCAAGTTTTAATGAATAAAACCGACCTAATTCGGGAAATTCATTAATTACAGTAATTGTGTTTTCCGGTAAACTAATATTGTTTTCCTCAATAGATTTTTTACCGGATTTATTAATAACAACAATGATTTCCTTGCATCCAAAATCTATATATTCTTTGATTGCTTTCTCAATGAAGGTAAACTTTTCATCAAACTTCAATGATAGTTTAGGCTCTCCCATTCGTGATGAGTTTCCTGCGGCAAGTATGATGGCGGAAGTTTGCATTATGTATGATTTCTTTGCTAATTCAATTACGCTAAAATAATGAATTTTCCAAAAGATTTGGTATTTTTGACGTTATTAAAAAAAACTCCGTGACTCTCTGTGTAATCCGTGTCTCCGTGGTTCAAAAACCCCATAGAAAAACGGCTTTAGATAATAATCACAGAGTCTCACAGTTTGGATTTGCACTTTTCACACTGCGTAACATTGTGTAACACTGTGTAACTAATACGTTCTTTACATAAATCAAAATAAATTATTATACAAACACCTACATTATGTCTGATAAATTCTATACCGTTTCATTACAACAATTATTAGAACTTTCATTAAGCCACATAAAAAACAATCATTTTTTCGGCATACCGGAGAAATTGTTTTTCAATTCTAAAAATCATCCTGAAATAAAAACAGGCATTTTCGGGCATAACCTTGATACTCCAATTGGAGTTGCTGCCGGACCTCATAGCCAGATGGCTCAAAACATTATTGGCTCATGGCTTATGGGTGCGAAATATATTGAATTAAAAACCGTGCAAACACTTGACGAACTGGAAGTTCCAAAGCCATGTATAGATATGCAGGATGAAGGCTATAACTGCGAATGGTCGCAGGAACTAAAAATCGAACAAAGCTTTGATGAATACCTGAATGCATGGATTATTATACACATTCTGAATCATAAATTTGGAAATAGCACAGATATTGGTTGTGTTTTCAACATGAGTGTTGGCTATAATCTGGAAGGTATTCTCAAAGACAATGTGCAGTGGTTTTTTGATAAAATGAACAATTGCAGCAAAGAACTTCAGGAGAAAATTGAAGAAATTCGCAGCATTTATCCTGAAATTGATAAAATCAATATCCCCTCAAAGATATCTGACAACATTACTCTTTCTACAATGCACGGCTGTCCGGCAAACGAGATAGAGTCGATTGCAAAATACCTTCTTGAGAAAAAAGGGCTGCATACATTTGTAAAGCTGAATCCAACACTGATTGGTCCTCAAAAACTAAGAGAGATTCTTAACAAAAAGATGAAATTCAAAACTAATGTTCCTGATCAGGCATTTGAGCATGACCTTAAATATCCTGATGCTTTAAACATTATAAAATCATTACAAAAAACTGCAAAAGAAAAAAATCTTGAATTCGGACTTAAACTTACTAATACTCTGGAATCGGCTAATATCAAAGATGTATTTGGAGATGATGTTGATATGATGTATATGAGCGGGCGAGCTTTGCATCCAATTTCCATAAATGTGGCTGCAAAACTTCAAGAAGAATTTAAGGGAGAATTACAACTTTCATTCTCTGCAGGAGCTGACGCTTTCAACATTGCGGATATTTTAAAGTGTGGTTTTAAGACAGTAACTGTCAGTTCAGACCTTCTCAAGCCGGGCGGATATATGAGATTGAACCAATACATTGAGAATCTTGACAATGAATTAAAAAATAAAAAAGCAAACAACTTAAATGAATTTATTCTTTACGAGGCAAAGAAAACAGACATCAAAGATGCTGCTTTAGCAAATCTTAAAAAATATGCTTCCGAAGTTTTGGAAAACAAGAGATACAAGCGCGATTTCATTGTTGATCCAAACATTAAAACAAACAGAGAATTAAAATATTTTGATTGCATATCAGCTCCTTGTCGTGATACATGCTCTACCAATCAAGACATTCCCGAGTATATGTATTTCACGGCAAATGAAAAATTCGACAAGGCATATGAGGTAATTCTCAGAACCAACCCATTTCCTGCAATTACCGGAATGGTTTGCGACCACCTTTGTCAGAATAAATGCACAAGGGTAAATTATGATAATTCGCTTTTAATTAGAGAAGTGAAAAGATTTATTTCCGAACAAAAAGCAGTAAAACTCAAACCTCAAGGCAAAAATGACATTAAAGTAGGAATTATCGGCGCAGGACCTTCGGGATTATCTTGCGCTTACTATCTGGCATTGGCAGGTTTTTCGGTAAATATTTACGAAGCAAAGTCGAAGTCGGGCGGAATGGTTCAGTATGCAATTCCGGGCTTCAGACTTACTGACGAAGCCATTGAAAAAGACTTCAATCGAGTTTATGAACTTGGAGTGAAGGTGCATTATAACACTAAAGTAACTTCGGAGTTTTTCGAGCAACTTAAAAAGGAAAATCAATACGTATTTATTGGAGCGGGAGCTCAGCTTTCTGCTGATTTTAATACTGAAGGTATAAATGCAAAAGGAGTTTTGGATTCTTTGGAATTTCTTTTTAATGTTAAAGCCGGAAAAGAATCAGGAATAGGAAATAATGTTGTTATAATCGGAGGTGGCAATACAGCAATGGATGCAGCCAGAACAGCATACCGAACAGTTGGAGAAAAAGGCAAGGTTACAATTGTTTACAGGCGTACAATCAACGAGATGCCGGCAGACCAAGGCGAGATTAAAGCAGTATTGGAAGAGGGCATGGATATAATTGAGCTTACCGCTCCCGAAAAAATCATTACCGAAAATGGCAAAGTAAAATCTTTGCTTTGCTCAAGAATGGAACTAAAAGGATTGGATTCTTCAGGCAGACCAAAACCTGTTAAGGTAGTAGGCTCCGAATTTGAAATTCCGTGCGATACTATTATTCCTGCGATTGGACAAAAGCTGGATATTGATTTCTGTGATAACAATCTGATTAAAAATGACAGCATTGAATACACAACAAGAATAGATAATGTTTTTATAGGTGGTGATGCACTAAGAGGAGCATCTACAGCTATAAATGCCATCGGCGACGGCAGAAAAGCAGCAAATTCGATTATGGATATTGCAGGAATTGAGTTTAACATTCCAAAACCAGCCAATGGCAAAGGGTTAAGCAAAGAAGATTTGATAATAAAAAGATCTAAGAGAGTGTTTGCTCCTGAGCTAAATGAACTGCCTTTAGAAAAAAGAAAAAGCTTTGATCTAGTTAGCGAAACACTTGACAAGAAGACTATTATTGATGAGGCTTCGCGTTGTTTATATTGTGATGAAATTTGTAATATATGCACTACGGTTTGTCCAAACTTTGCAAATTTCTCATACAGCATTACACCAAAATCATACAGGTTACAAAAAGCTGTTAGAACTGCAAACGACACTGTTGAAATTCAGGAAGATGCTGTGGCTGAAATTACACAGCAATATCAGATATTGAATATTGCAAACTTCTGTAACGAATGCGGTAACTGCAATACATTCTGCCCAACTTCAAGTGCTCCATATAAAGAGAAACCAAAAATTCATCTTACAGCCGAATCATTCAACGAATCAAAAGAAGGATATTTGTTTGCAAAATTAGTTGACAGAACAAACCTTGTATTCAAACACAATACAGCTATTTCAACATTGTCTGACTTGGGTAATGAGTACATTTATCAGTCGGATTACATCTATGCTCGTATAACGAAAGAAGATTTCAGATTGATTGAAGCGAAGTTTTTAACTCCATGCGTTAAACAACATAGGTTTGAAAATGCTTTGCATATGAGTTTCATATTAAAGGGGGTAAAAGAATTGATATCCTGTTATTAAAAAATGTCTTTTTGTATAGGCCGGGCTTGACCTGTCCCTGTTTGGTTTGGGGTTTGGGGCGTGGGGCGTAGAGACGCAATGCTTTGCGTCTCAATTCCTTTCGTCTCCATACCTTGCGTCTCAATTCCTTTCGTCTCCATACCTTGCGTTTCCTTGCGTTAGTCTCCTTTATTAAATATTGCGTCTACAACCCTATCAGAGACCCATTTGCGAAAGAAAAGAGACGCGATGTAGACGCGATAGAGATGCGATAGTGACGCGATAGAGACGCGAAGCATCGCGTCTCTACAAATTCAATGATACATAAAATCTCCAGCGCTGAGCGGCATTTATAATAACGCTCTGTTTGGAGGCTGTCCCGGGCTTTTGAATCAGCCTCTATAATTTACTGGAGAGCAAATCTTATTGGCATCCTAAATTGAGTGTTTACAACCTCTCCCGACTTCATTCTTCCCGGAGTCCAATCAGGCATCATCCTTATAACACGTAACGCTTCTGCGTCAATTTCAGAATTAACCCCCTGCGCAATCTCTGGATTAGAAACCTTTCCATCAGTCGTTATTACAAAAGATACAAATACAGTCCCCTGCACGCCTTCTTGCCTTGATTTTTCAGGATATTTAATGTTTCCTGCCACAAACTGCATCATTGCATTAGTACCACCCGGAAATTCCGGAACCACATCAACTTTCTCATATATGGTATCATTTTGTAAAGCATAAGCATCTGTAACTTGCTCCTTTATATCAACAATATCACTTTTTTCTTTTTCATGTGTATTACAGGACTGAAAAATGTATCCTGAAATAAATAAAATACTCACAATCACTAAACTAATCGCATTAAATGCCTTATGGCTTCGGTTTTCTTTGTTCATCATAATAATACGTTTTTTAATTGGTGAATGACTAAACAGGTTAATAATATGTATTCTGGAATTAACAATTGACATCTCAAGGAGCAGCTTCTGATAATTATACTTTTCTTTGAATTGTTTCAACACGTAGCTATCAGCCTCATATTCATGTACAAGCTTTATTTCTTTACGCAAATACCAAATTGCAGGATGAAACCAGAACAAAACCAACAATAGTTCAATAAACATTAAATCTATAAAATGATTTTTCTTAATATGCGCCTTTTCATGCAATAAAACAGATTCAAGATCAGAGTCTGACATCAAATAGTCCGGTATAAATACATACCAAAAAAATGAGAATGGAGAAATCTTTTCTTTTATCGGGATAACTTTTAACCTGTGAATGCTAATCTTGTTTTTTACTAAAACGCTTGCAATTAAATATGCTAAGGACAATATTAACCTTAAGAGCAGCAGAAATGAAACAAAAAGAAAGACATATTTAACAAGTCCCATATGTATTAATGTATTGTATAACTCGTTAGCTGAATTATCTATAGTTGCAGAAATACCAATAATCACCTCAGGCAGTTGATAGGAATAAACAGATGAATTGCTGCTTACCTCCTGCATTCCTGGGAATGCAATAAAGCCGGGAAGTATTGAAAACAATAATCCTAAAACAATAAACCTGCGATTATAAGAATGAGAAGTGCTTTTTTTTAGCATAAAAAAGTGAAATGATCCAATTATAAGTATGTTAATACTTGAATAAAAAATGTATAAAACAAGATTTTCCATCTTTCATTTATTTACTTTTTAGTTGTTCGTCAATTAATTGTCTAATTTCTTTCAACTCTGCTTCTGATAAATCTTTTTCAACTGAAAAATATGAAACTAATTGCTTTACAGAATTACCAAAATATTTCTTTAGCATATCTTTCATCATTACTTGAGCATACTCAGATTTGGCAACTAAAGGATAATACTCATGAGTTTTCCCATATGCCTTATGCCCAACAAATCCTTTGTCTTCCAAAATCCTAACAATAGTAGAAATTGTGGTGTATGCAGGCTTAGGATTTGATATTTCTAATACAATATCTTTTACAAAACACTTTTTAAGTTTCCAAATAATATGCATTACTTGTTCTTCAGCTTTTGTTAACTCTTTCATATCGAATTCAGCAAATTAGTGTACTTTATTTTTAACTATTCTATTACCAAATGTATTTCTTCACAAAGATACAACTATTTTTTTAGTTATACAACTATTTTTATAGTTATTTTTAAATTTTAACTAAACAAGCTAAAATAATTCTAAAAAATACTAGAACAATCCTATTACAATAGCAATTTACTATCTTTGCATTAATCATAAAAGCATAAACCTTACGTTATTTCAAATTACACAGAAAGCTATGATACCAATCATTGATAAAATTGTAAACGAGAAGAATCTTGAAAATGCAGTAAAAAGATTTAAAGAAAGAGGCATAATCCTTCCTACATTTGAACAACAAAGAAATCCTGAGCTAATTCCTCAGAGTGTTAAGGAAAAATTGAAAAATATTGGATTATGGGAGTTGAATCCATTAAACCTTTTTAGAATTACATGGAAAAATGAACCAAAAGAAAAAGGCGGATTATTTGGAAATCCTAATTTCATTGAACTTCCATCAAGTCTTACCGGTGTTAAAGCTAGAATTGTTTTAATGGTTGGAAAATGGTTCCCAACTGGTGCTCACAAAGTTGGCGCAGCATACGGATGCCTTGCTCCACGCATAATTACTGGAGAGTTCGACCCAACGCATCACAAAGCAGTTTGGCCATCTACAGGCAACTACTGTCGTGGTGGTGCATGGGACTCAAAGCTGATGGGAACCGAATCCGTAGCTATTCTTCCTGAAGAGATGAGCAAAGAAAGGTTTATATGGCTTAAGGAAGAAATCGGCAGCGAAGTTATTGCCACTCCCGGTTGCGAATCTAATGTGAAAGAGATTTACGACAAGTGCTGGGAAATTCGCAGAACTCGTCCTGATTGCATGATTTTTAATCAGTTTGATGAATTCGGCAACAGTGCATGGCATTATAATACTACAGGTAAGGCGCTGGAAGAGATTTTCAATCTAATTAAAACGAAAAACAGCAATATTGCAGCATACATTTCTGCTACAGGTTCTGCAGGCACAATTGCAGCCGGCGATTACCTTAGAACAATCGCTCCTCATTTAAAAGTTGTTGCATCAGAAGCACTTCAATGTCCAACTATATTGAACAACGGATTTGGCGGTCATCGTATTGAAGGTATCGGTGATAAACATATTCCATGGGTTCACAATGTAAAAAATACCGATGTGGTAACCGCTATTGATGATGAATATTGCATGAGATTATTTAGAGTTTTTAATGAACCCGAAGGACATAAATACCTTAAATCATACGGAATTGACGAACAAGTAATTAAAAACCTATTCCTGATGGGAATTTCCGGAATCGGCAATCTACTCTCTGCAATCAAAACTGCAAAATATTACGAAATGACAGAAGATGATGTTGTTCTGACAATTGCGACCGACTCTGCTGATATGTATAAATCAAGACTTGAGGAACTGACTGCAGAAAAAGGAAAATACTCAGAATTTCAAGCTGCATTGGATTTTGAAAAGTGCATGTTGGGAACTACTGTTGATTATATGAAGGAATTAACTTACACCGACAGAAAAGCAATTCACAATCTGAAATATTATACATGGGTAGAACAGCAAGCCAAAGATGTGGAAGACTTAAATACCCTTTGGTACGACAGAGAAATCTGGAACAAACTATTTAATCAGGTTGACAGATGGGATGAAATGATTAAGGAGTTTAATGATAGAGTTGCAGGTAAGGGTGACAGATAAGGGTGACAGGAAAGGGTGACAGAAAAGTTACAAATAACAGGACTTAGGACTCAGGACTTAGGACTCAGGACTCAGGACTTCAAAACATGGAAACTAAATTCAAATATCAATGTATTGATTGCGGAAAAGAGTTTATCACAGATGAAGTGATTTACCTTTGTGATGTTTGCAGCAAGTCAAACACAGAATCGCAACCACCAAGAGGAGTGTTGAAGGTTATTTATGACTATGAAACCCTCAAAAAACGCATCCCTTCTTTTACAATACTTAAGCTTAACCATTTTATTGATTTGTTGCCGATAAAAAGCCTTGACTCTTATCCAAAACTAAGAGTTGGTCAAACTCCAATGTATGAGTTTAATACCATTGCCGGAGAAGAACTTCCTTTTCATTTATATCTTAAAGACGATAGCCAAAACCCCACATTCTCATTTAAAGACCGTGCATCTGCTCTTGTGTCTGCTTATGCAAAAGAACATGGCCTAAATACAATTGTTGCGGCATCTACAGGTAATGCAGGTTCATCTCTTGCAGGAATTTGCGCCTCTCAAAATCAGAAAGCAGTTATCATGGTTCCGGAATCTGCTCCAATAGCCAAGCTTACGCAGATTATTATGTATGGAGCCACTATTGTCCCCGTTAAAGGTACTTACGATAATGCATTCGACTTAAGTATAAAAGCTACTCAGGAATTTGGCTGGTATAATAGAAATACTGCTTTCAACCCAATGACTATCGAAGGAAAGAAAACTGTTTCTTACGAAATATTCGAACAGTTGAAAGAAGAATTGCCCGACAGAATTTTTGTTCCGGTTGGTGATGGAGTTATAATTTCAGGAGTATATAAAGGATTTGAGGACTTGTTGAATTTGGGATTAATATACAGAATCCCAACTATTGTTGGAGTCCAGGCTGAAGGAAGCAGCAATCTTATGGATAATTTTGAAACTGACAATTTCACTTCTAAACCAAGTAATACTCTTGCCGATTCTATCTCTGTTGATATTCCAAGAAATTTCTATATGGCAAAGCAGTATTTGAAAAACTTCAAAGGTGAAATGATTAAAGTTTCGGATGATGAAATACTTAATGCTTCTGCCATTTTATCCAAAAACACTGGAATATTTTCTGAGCCTGCTGCAGTCGCTGCTTTTGCAGGATTGTTAGCTTATAAAAAAGCAGGGAAAATTGAAGATAAATCCAGAAATGTCGTTTTACTTACCGGTAGCGGATTGAAGGATTTAAAATCAGTTGGTAAAATGCTTAACATTCCTAAAGCTATAAAACCAGACATCGAGAACTTAAAAAACTTTTTAAAATGATAAAATTCAAGATTAACGGAATTGAAAGAACATATTCGGGCTCGCCTGAAGAATCACTTTTATATCATTTAAGAATTGAAAACAGAATCACATCTCCCAAAGATGGTTGCTCCGGTCAAGGTGTTTGCGGTGCTTGTACTGTTGAGATAGATGGCAAGGCAAAGCTTGCATGCAGAATAAAAATGAGTTCACTTGACGGGGCTGAAGTTATTACAACTGAAGGATTGCCTGAATCGTTCAGAAATTTCATCGGGGCGGCATTTGCAGAGAAAGGTGCAGTACAATGCGGCTTTTGCTCCCCGGGTTTTATAATGAGGGCTAAAGCTCTGTTTAATTCCAACACCACCCCTACCCGTGAAGAAATTACCAAAGCTGTAAATCCAAACATTTGCAGATGCACAGGTTATATAAAAATTGTTGATGCTATAGAACATGCTTTTAAAGGATTGGCAGGCATAGATATAACAAAACCTCCCATTACTGCAAAAATCGGTGAAAGATACCCAAAATACCAGGCTTTTGAAACAGCATTAGGTGTTCGCCCTTTTGTTGATGATATGTTTTTTGATGGAATGCTTTATGGCGCACTTAAATTTTCTGACCATCCCAAAGCGAAAGTCTTGAAAATCGACTATTCTGAAGCGGAAAAGCTTGATGGTGTTATTAGAGTTTTCACCGGAAAAGATATTCCCGGGGAGCAATATATCGGACTTATTTACCAGGATTGGCCATTCATGATTAAGGAAGGTCAGGTTACAAATTGTATCAGTGATGTTATTGCCGGAGTAGTTGCAGAAACCGAAGCTATCGCAAGGAAGGCAGTTGGATTGATTAAGATTGAATATGAAGTTTTGGATGCTATAACTGACATGCATGAAGCTGTAAAACCTCACAGCATAAAGGTAAGAGAAGGAAAATCAAACATTCTTGAAACTTGCAGTATAAATTTGGGAGATGTAGAAAAAGCTTTCAAAGAAGCTGCTTACGTCTCATCCGGTGTTTATGAAACTCAAAGGATTGAGCATGCTTTTATGGAAACTGAAACAGCCGTTGCACTTCCTGATGGCGATGGAATAAGGCTTTATAGCCAGGGACAAGGAGTTTATGTTGACAGAAAACAGGTTGCAAAAATTCTGGCTTTACCTGAAGAAAAGGTTAAGGTAGTTCAGGTTCAAAATGGCGGCGGATTTGGCGGTAAAGAAGATTTGACTGTTCAAGGACATGCTGCAATGTATGCTTACTATTTGAAAAAGCCGGTTAAAGTGCATCTTACAAGGGAAGAATCAATAATAATGCACCCTAAGCGTCACCCTGTCTGGATGGACATAAGCCTTGCTGTTGATAAAAATGGTAAGTTTACCGGTATAAAGCTAAAAGCTATTGGCGACACCGGAGCTTATGCTTCTGTTGGTACTAAAGTAATGGAAAGAGTTGTTGGTCACGCAACAGGAGGATATACCGTTCCATCTGTTGATATTAAAGCTGATACAGTTTATACAAATAATATTCCTTGCGGTGCAATGAGAGGATTTGGAGTGCCACAAGTAATCTTTGCTCTTGAAAGTTGCATTGATGAAATTTGTAAAAAAGGTGGTTTTGATCGTTGGCAAATAAGATACGACAACGCACTTGAAGATGGAGCCAAAACTGCTACCGGACAAAAACTTCAGGGTGTTGGATTGAAGAAAACCATGCTTGCTGTTAAAGAAGAATTTCAAAAAGCAAAATATGCCGGTATTGCATTAGGACTTAAAAATACCGGTGTTGGAAATGGTATGAATGATGAAAGTGAAGTTAAAATTATAATTGAATCCCCTGAAAAAGTTATCATTCATCACGGTTGGACAGAGATGGGACAAGGAGTACACACAATGGCTATACAAACGCTTCACCAGGAAACAGGAATTAATCCGGAAATTGTGGAAGTGATTGTTGACACCACAGCAGATATCCCAACCGGAATGACCACATCATCAAGGGCTACAGCCTTGGTTGGTAATGCAATTATTGATGCAGCAAAAAGGATAAAAGAAGATCTGAAAAATGCATCACTTGCTCAACTTTCAGGCAGAACATACAAGGGCAAATACATTTGTGATTTCACATGCAAACCCGGAGCAGATGTTGAAGACCCCAAGATTCACTTTGCATACGGATATGCAACACAGGTTGTAATCCTTGATGACAATGGAAAAATAGCTAAAGTAATTGCTGCCCATGATGCAGGAAAGATTATGAACCAAATGTTTTTCGAGGGGCAGATAGAAGGTGCAATACATATGGGATTAGGCTATGCCCTAACAGAAGATTTACCTCTCAAAGACGGCAAACCTCTCAGCACCAATATCAAAGACCTTGGAATACTTAGAGCACCCGAAATGCCCGAAATGCAAATCATCGGTATTGAAGAAGAAGATATGTACGGACCATACGGAGCCAAAGGCATAGGCGAGATTGGAATGTGCCCAACTGCCGGAGCCGTAGCAAATGCGTTTTATGCCTTTGATGGTATAAAGAGAACTAAGTTACCGATGGGGAAGATAATGTGATAATGTGCAAATATGCCAATGTGATAATGTGCCAATGTGCCAATGTGCCAATGTGATAATTGATGTTCGGAAAAGGCACGTCATTTCGAGCGTAAGCGAGAAATCCCGTTGAAACCAGGGAAATGTCGGCAAAAGCACCTTTACGCCCTGACCAATTATTAAAAATCTTCTACTTAAGCAATGCATTTAAAATAAAGCGCTATATTTGTTCGTTATAAATGCAATTATTATGTATAAGCAATATTTCGTTTACATTCTATCAAATGACAGAATCACAGTCCTATATACAGGTGTAACAAATAATTTAGAAAGACGTTATTCTGAGCATAAACTATCTATTATCAAAGGGTTCACTCATAAGTACAATGTGAAGAAACTTGTTTACTTTGAAAGTTTAGAAAGTATTGAATTTGCTATCGCCAGGGAAAAGCAGATTAAAAAGTATTCTCGTATTAAAAAAGAGTGTCTGATAAATGAGCTTAATCCTGAATGGAATGATTTAATGGGATAAAGGATTATCTCTTATCCACGGGATCTCTCCCTTACGGTCGAGATGACAGGCTGAAAGGGTTGAAAATAAAGGGCAAAAGGGCAGGCTGCGCCTGCCCTTTTGCCCTTCTCTCTTTATAAAATGCATGTCATCCCGAGCCGTAGGCGAGGGATCCCGTTGACATTAGGGAATGCTGGTTGAATGCGTTTTTGAAGGTCATTGGTCACGCTCATCCTCGGGATCTCTCCCTTACGGTCGAGATGACGTGCTAGTAATAACGGGATCTCTCCCTTACGGTCGAGATGACGTGCTAGCAACAACGGTTAACCCTATCTTAATTTCATCATTAATAAGATTATCACCGAGGTTTTCAAAGAATTTACCACTTCCAAATCTTACGTCAAACAAAGAGCGGTCGAATGAAAAGTCAGCCTTAGCAGTTAGCTTTTCATCCTCAACTTTTACAAAAGCAGGGAAAGAAATACCATGTGTTATTCCTTTAATTGTGAGATTGCCTTTTATCTGAAAGTTTGGCATGCCTGCTGCTGCATCTTCAATTTCTGATATTTGCGCCATATCGAAATATGCCTCAGAAAATTTCTCAACAGAGAAAAAATCATCCGATTCAAGATGGCCTTTCAGCCTCGCATTCATTGCAGGATTTTCAATGTCCAAAACTACAATTTTGGTCATATCAATTACAACCTTACCTCCAACAAGCACATCATCAACAAGATAAAGTTCTCCTGATTTCACACCAATAGTTCCATCGTGAGCCGATCCAACCATTTTTGAACCTACCCAGGAAACAGTAGTTTTATCAACATCAATAGCC
>CAZRNU010000082.1:0-13394 GCA_964601515.1 uncultured Bacteroidales bacterium
CAAATATTAACAACAAAGGAAATTAGTCCAGTTTTATAGGGGTGGATACATTACTTAGAACTCAAGACTCAGGACTCAGGACTCAGGACTAATTATTATTTATTAATATGAACCGATAAGCATAATTTTTTTATTTTTGGCATCTTTAGCGAAAGTTATGTAACCAAAATACTGTAATTATGAATCTGGAAGATAATGCTAAGCGCGACGGATTTAGTAGCAAATTTGGAATACTTTGTGCAGCTGCGGGTTCGGCAATTGGGTTGGGTAATATTTGGCGTTTCCCCTACGTAGTTGGTGATAATGGAGGAGGTGCTTTTTTATTGGTTTATCTGGGTTTTATTTTGCTGCTGGGCATACCTGTAATGATGTCGGAATTTGTGATTGGACGACGTGGGCAAAAAAATGCTTATGGCTCGTTTAAAAGTTTGTCTAAAGGAAAACTATGGCCATGGATTGGAATAATGGGTATTTTGGCTGCTTTCACTATACTTGCTTTTTATAGCACAATAGCAGGCTGGACACTTGAGTATGTCTATCTTGCTCTTACAAATTCATTCAAAGGATTAGGCTCAGATGAAATTGGTGCTATTTTCCAGTCATTTCACACTTCCACTGTTATGCCTATTGTTTGGCAGGTTGTTTTTATGATAATGACCGCTTGGATTATTGTAGCAGGCGTAAAAAATGGAATTGAAAAGTATGCAAAAGTCTTAATGCCGTTTTTGTTCCTTTTACTTCTGATAATTTTAATCAGATCTCTTACATTGCCTGATGCCTCAAAAGGCTTAGAGTTTCTTTTTAAACCCGATTTTTCAAAGCTTACAACTAAATCTTTTCTTGAAGCTCTCGGTCAGGCATTCTTTTCTTTGAGCATAGGTATGGGAACGCTTATTACATATGGTTCTTACGTTAACAAAAAGAATAATCTCGGAAGAATATCTTTTGAAGTTTCAATTGCAGACACTTTAATTGCTGTAATGGCCGGTATTGCTATTTTTCCTGCTGTTTTTTCTTTTGGGATGAATCCTGCCGAAGGTCCGGGATTGATATTTAACGTATTGCCAAATATTTTCCAGCAAATGACCGGAGGATATATTTTTGCACTGATGTTTTTTGTATTGCTTACAATAGCCGCGCTTACATCTTCAATATCAATACTGGAAGTTGTGGTCGCATTTATGGTCGAAGAATTAAAACTGCCGAGAAGAAGATCAACAATTTTTGCTGCCCTTGCTGCAACATTTGTAGGAATAATTTGTACACTCTCTTTCGGTCCACTAAAAAATGTTGAAATTTTCAATAAAACAATTTTTGATACTTTGGATTTTACAGCTTCTAATGTTTTACTGCCCCTTGGAGGTCTTTTTATTGTTGTCTTTACAGGTTGGTTTTTAGGATTGAAAAATGTTAAAGATGAACTTACTAATGGTGGTGTTTTAAAACTGAGACTATTCCTTGCATTTGTTTTTATTATCAGATTTATAGCCCCGGTGGCAATCATTATTGTGTTTTTAAATAGTATAGGTGTAATTTAAAATATTAATCATGGAGATAACTCTTACAATGATTTTGGCAAGTTTAATAGATTCTGTTAGCAACTTTTTTGATGGCTTTCTTTTTGGATTGCAATCAGGAATTGATTGGTATAATGAATATATTGGTGGATATCTGATTTTAGCTTTGCTTGTTCCTACAGGAATATTCTTTGCATTCAAATTTAGATTTCTTCATGTCCGTAAATTTTGGCACTCTATTGCTATAGTTTCGGGGAGATATTCCAAAAAGGATGATTCGGGAGATATTAATCATTTTAAAGCTCTTACAACTGCTCTTTCTGCTACAGTTGGCACCGGAAATATTGTTGGTGTTGCTTTGGCTATTCAGCTAGGTGGTCCGGGTGCCATATTCTGGATGTGGGTTACAGGTTTCTTCGGTATGATGCTTAAAATGGTAGAATGTACGCTCGCTCAAAAATATAGAAAAGTTAATTCAGATGGAACAATTAGTGGGGGGCCAATGTATTATATGGAATTTGGTCTAAAAAGTAAACTTGGAAAATATGCTAAATGGCTTGCTGTTGTTTTTAGTGTTGCAGCAGTTTTATGTTCGTTAGGTACAGGAAATATGGCTCAATCAAATTCTATGACGGCTGCTTTGTCATTTTCTTATGGTTTTCCACCATTAATTACTGGATTAATTATAACAAGTTTAGTCTTTCTTATTATAGTGGGTGGCTTAAAAAGAATTGCTACCGTGACTTCAGCCCTGGTACCATTTATGGCAGGTGTTTATTTTTTTAGTGTATTAGTAATTTTAGGAGTTTTTTATAATGAAATTCCACAATCATTTGCCTTGATTTTTAGAGATGCATTTACTGGAACAGCTGCTGCAGGCGGATTTACGGGTAGTGTTTTTATAATGGCGCTTGTATGGGGCGTGAGAAGAGGGTTGTTTTCAAATGAAGCTGGTCAGGGATCCGCGCCTATGGCACATGCAGCTGCCAAAACAAAGCATCCAATCAGAGAAGGGATGGTCGCAAGTCTTGAGCCATTTATAGACACATTGTTTATTTGTACTCTAACTGCACTAGTTATTATTGTAACTGGTGCATGGATGGGAGATGGCAAAGGTGTTGATATGACAATATTGGGATTCCAAAGAGGATTCGATTCTTTAGGAATTGGCTATTTGGCGAACCACATTGTAACTGCTAGTTTAATGCTATTTGCATTTTCAACTATTATATCATGGTCTTATTATGGAACTAGGGCTGCGCAATATTTAATCGGAGATAAAGCAATAAAACCATATTATTATTTATATTGTCTATTTGTCTTTTTTGGAGCTGTTTGGGGAATAGATCTGGTATGGAGCTTTGTTGATATGGTTATAACTTTTATGACTATTCCAAATCTTATTGCTATTCTTCTGCTCACTCCGGTAATGAAAAAAGAAATTGATAATTATTTTGGTCAGAAGAATTATAAGATTTAAACCTCTTTAGCGTTTAAAACTAAAATCGAAAAAATGAAAATCTTTGCAGTTATATGTATTAGTTATTTGACAATTGCAAAGTCTGTCTCATTTTTGCGTAAAATGATTTCTTATCCTCGATTTTTTACAATTTTCCTTACAATAACGTTTTTATTGTTGTCATTTTCAAATTTTGCCCAACAGCGAAAACAAATTGAACTTATTCAGGCAGAATCAATGAAGTTCGACAGAGCATTGGGCGATAATGTTAGAAGACTGCTTAATAATGTTATTTTCCGGCATGAAGGAACTAAAATGTTTTGCGATAGTGCTTACCTTTTTCCGAATGAAAATCGCCTGCACGCCTTCAGTAAAATTAGAATTATTGTAAACGATTCTGTTAACATATACGGCGATAGGCTTTTTTATAATGGAAATACCAGAATTGCCGAGCTGCATGGCAATGTAAAAATGGTTGACAGTAAAATGACTCTCACTACTGATCATCTATTTTATAACCTTGATACTGATGTTGCTAATTATGTTAGCGGCGGAAAAATTGTTGACTCTGAAAATACTCTTACTAGTATTTTTGGCTATTATTACTCTGATTCAAAGGACTCATTTTTTAAAAATAATGTTGTACTTGTTAATCCCGACTATACAATGTATTCTGATACACTTAGGTATAACACTAATTCAGAAATTGCATACTTTTTCGGGCCAACAAGAATTGTTAGCGATGACAACCTGATTTTTTGCAAGGATGGATGGTACGATACAAAAAATGATATCTCTCGTTTTAGCAAAGATGCTTATTTTTCTAATGGTGAACAGTATATGTCGGGTGATAGCCTTTATTACGACAGAAAATTGGGTTATGGGAAAGCAATCAAGAATGTCTTTTTAATGGATTCTGTGCAAAAAATTATAGTTACTGGCGAATTTGCTGAACATTTTGAAAAGGAAGGTGTTTCTGAAGTTACTATTAACCCGGTAATGATAGTTATTGATAAAACCGATTCTTTGTTTCTCCATGCCGACACTCTGAAATATGTTGTTGTTGAAAATGAAGATCAGGAAAAGGTTAAAACAATGTTTGCGTATCATAGATCGAAATTTTATAAAAAGGATTTACAAGGATTAAGTGATTCAATTGTTTATTGCTTTTCCGATTCCATAATATATATGTATCATGATCCTGTTTTGTGGTCAGACAAACACCAGCTTACTGCGAAACATATTCAAATTAAAACAACTGAAAACTCAGTAAAATCATTACATTTGTTCGATGCGGCGTTTATTATTACCGAAGACGATCTTTTAAAAAAGTTCTTTAATCAGGTGAAGGGTAGAAAAATTGATGGGTATATACGAAATAACGAGTTGTATAAAATTGATGTTTTTGGTAATGGTGAAACAATTTATTATGTAAGAGAAGAAGATGGTTCTCTTTCAGGAATAAATAAAACGCTTTCTAATACAATGACAATTTACATCGAAGATAAGAAAATAACCAGGGTTACCTGGCGAGAGAAACCCGATTCATCTCTTTTTCCCGAAAATAAGATAAAAGAAGATGAAAGGTTTTTGCAAAATTTTAAACTTCACTCAGACAGAAGGCCAAGATCTAAGGAGGATATTTTTATTTGGGAATAATTGGGTTTAAGGCATTATGCCTTGGAATTAGGTGGTTAAGAATCAATATTAAAAATTTTCAAGTTTTTAACGGCAGCAAATTATATATGCATTACAAAAATTATTTATGGTTAAATACGAAAAACATATTTTAAAAAACGGACTAAAAGTATTGGCCCATCAGGATAAAACAACCCCTATAGCTGCTTTTAATATACTTTATGATGTTGGAGCAAAGCATGAAGATCCTGAAATGACAGGTATGGCACACTTGTTCGAGCATCTTATGTTTGAAGGTTCCTCGAATGTTAAGGAGTTTGATACTGAACTGCAAAATGCCGGCGGAGAAAATAATGCTTTTACATCAAACGATATTACAAATTATTATATGACCTTGCCTGTAAATAATATCGAAACAGCCTTTTATCTGGAGTCTGACAGAATGTTCCACCCTCTGCTTTCAGAGGAAAAACTGGCAACTCAAAAAAATGTGGTTATTGAAGAGTTCAAACAGTCATACTTAAATCAGCCCTATGGAGATGTTTTAATGTTGTTGCGAAATCTAACATATAAAGTGCATCCTTATCAATGGCCTACAATAGGTAAAAATATCGGGCATGTCGAAAAAATTCAGATGAAACATGTAGTAGATTTTTATAATAAGTTTTATAAACCCGATAATGCAATTATTGCTGTGGCAGGAAATATTTCACCGCATGATGTTTTTATGCTCGCTGAAAAATGGTTTGGAAACATTAAACCATCTGTTAATGCAAAAAGTATTATTCCTGTTGAACCTTCTCAAAATGAGAAAAGATTTATTAAAGTAGAAAGAGACGTGCCTTTTGATGAAGTATATTTAGCCTTTCATACTGTAGAAAGATTAAATAATAACTATTATGGTATTGATCTAATTAGTGATATTTTAGGAACAGGTAATTCTTCAAGATTATATTTGGAACTACTTAAAGAGAAAAAACTCTTTTCTCAGGTAAATGCCTGGATATCCGGTTGTACTGATCCCGGGCTTATTGTTCTAACAGGCAGGCTTATTAAAGGAGTGACGGTTGAAGATGGTGAAAAAGAAATTTTACAACTTTTAAATACCCTGAAGAATAAAATGATTGATAATAGAGAGCTACAGAAAGTTAAAAATCAAATAGAGGTTTCTAATGCATATGCTGATATTAATGCTCTTTCTAAAGCAATGAATTTGGCTTATTACGAATATATCGGAAATGCAGAATTGCTTAACCTACAGAATGAAAAATATTTCGCTGTTACTACTGATGATATATTAAGATTGTCGCAAGAAATTTTTAATGATTCAAATATGTCAATATTGCATTATTGCTCAAAATAAGATTGTATGACTAATAGATCCCAAAAACCTTCAATTTCAAATCAATTTGAAGTAATCGCATTAAACTCAGAAAAGACAAAGCTTTCGAATGGAATGCCTGTGTATTTTTTGAATGAACCGGATCATGATCTTATAAAAATTGAATTTTCATTTAATGCAGGAACATTTTATCAGGAAAAAAAACTTACATCGGTAGTTACTGCAAATCTTCTAAAAGAAGGAACTAAACGAAAAACTTCAAAAGAAATTTCCGAAATATTTGATTATTATGGCGTTTATACAAGCTTTGACCCACAGAAAGACCTCGCTTCAATTGGGGTTTTTGTGCTTGAGAAACACCTAGACCCTGTCCTTAGCCTGCTTGAAGAGATTTTGAAAGAACCTTCTTTTCCGGAGTCAGAACTGGAAATCTATCTAAAAAATTTAAAACAACAACATATTGTTAGTTTAGAGAAAGTAAGTAATGTGGCACGAATGCAATTTTCAAAATTGTTGTTCGGAGAAGATCATCCTTACGGGCAAACGCTGAATTTATCTGATTTTGATAATATCTTTAAAGCTGATATCGAACAATTTCATAAAAAATTTTATAATGCCAATAATGTGTTCTGCATAGTTGCCGGAAGCACCTCTGTTAGAATAGCTCCTATCTTAGAAAAGCATTTTGGGGGAAACGATTGGCTCGGTGAAAATAATTTTAAAAAGGAAATTATTAGTGTATTCCCTCTAGCTGATAAACATTTATTTTATAAAGAGAATGCCGTGCAATCTGCAGTTAGGGTTGGTAAAATATTCCCCGGAATTAATCACCCCGATTATCATAAAATTATGATTGCAAACGTTATACTTGGCGGATATTTTGGGTCAAGGTTAATGAAAAATATTAGACAGGAAAAAGGATATACATACGGAATAAATAGCGCTATTGTATCGTTGGTGCATGGAAGCTACTTTTTTGTTACATCTCAAATTGGTGTTGAATTTGTTAAACATGCTATTGAGGAAATTTATTCGGAAATTAGCATTCTTAGAAAAGTACATGCAGATGAAGAAGAAATCAGTGTTGTGAAAAATTACTTGTCTGGCGCTTTCCTCAGATCTTTTGATGGTGTTTTTGCCAAATCAGATAGGCTTAAAGAATTAATCGCATTCAATTTACCCGATTCTCATTTCTTTAACTACATAAACACTGTTAATTCAATTAATGCAGAGGAGATTATGAGAGTTGCTGATAGGTATTTTAATGAGAAAGAAATGACAGAACTTGTTGTTGGTAAGTTATAATGTTTGTTAACTTCATTAAATCATTGATGGTTCTGTATTTTAAATTACAACAATTATCTGTAAAATTTCATAATTTTGCAGTCAATGTTAAAAAATAGTGAAATATGCAAAACTATAATGATAAAATCATTGGTGAAGGCCTTACTTACGATGATGTTCTTTTGATTCCGGCTTATTCAGAAGTTCTGCCACGAGATGTAGATACGAGCTCATATTTTTCCAGAAACATAAAAATAAATATTCCTATTGTATCTGCTGCAATGGATACTGTTACTGAATCTAGAATGGCTATCTCTATGGCTCAGGAGGGTGGAATCGGCGTTTTACATAAAAATATGACCATTGACCAACAGGCTGCTAAAGTATTGAAAGTAAAAAGGTCAGAAAACGGGATGATTATTGACCCGGTTACTTTGCATGAAAATGCATTAATTGGAGATGCTTTGGGAATTATGAAGGAATATAAAATCGGCGGTATTCCTGTTGTAAATGATAATAAAAAACTTGTTGGGATCGTAACAAACAGAGACCTAAGGTTTGAAAAGAATATGGCAAAACCTATTGCTGAAGTTATGACCAGAGAAAATCTGATTACAACCTCTGAATTTGTTGATTTTGAAGTTGCAGAAGAAATTCTACAAGAGCACAAAATTGAAAAACTTCCGGTGGTTGATAAGGATTTCCATCTTATAGGACTAATTACTTACCGAGATATTATTAAGATTAAGGAAAGACCTAACGCATGCAAAGACAAAAGAGGTCGCTTAAGAGTTGCTGCTGCAGTTGGTGTTACAAAAGATACTATTGATAGGGTAAGTGAATTGGTTAGAGCAGGAGTTGATGCAGTTGTTGTCGACACAGCTCATGGTCATTCCAGAGCTGTTATCGATATGGTTCAAAGAATTAAAAGGGAATTTCCGGAATTGGACGTTGTTGCTGGTAATGTTGCTACAGGTGAAGCTGCGCTTGATCTTGTTAAAGTTGGCGCAGATGCAATTAAAGTCGGTATTGGTCCCGGCTCAATTTGTACCACAAGGATTGTTGCAGGAGTTGGAGTGCCGCAATTTTCCGCAGTAATGAAAGTAGCTGAAGCAATTAAAGGATATAATATTCCAATTATCGCTGATGGTGGAATACGTTATACAGGCGACATAGTAAAAGCTATTGCTGGTGGAGCATCTTCAATCATGGCAGGATCACTTTTTGCCGGAGTGGAAGAATCTCCCGGAGAAACTATTATTTATGAAGGAAGAAAGTATAAAACATACAGAGGAATGGGATCTATAGAAGCTATGGCGCAAGGTTCAAAAGATAGATATTTCCAAGATGTTGAAGATGATATTAAAAAGCTCGTTCCGGAAGGTATTGTTGGAAGAGTTCCCTATAAAGGAACACTATCTGAGGTGATTCATCAAATGGTAGGTGGACTTAGAGCCGGAATGGGATACTGCGGAGCTCCCGGTATTAATGATCTTAAAAAAGCAAAGTTTATCAGAATTACAAATGCCGGCATTAAAGAAAGTCATGTTCACGATGTTACTATTACTCGTGAAGCCCCTAATTATTCAAGATAATATTTTTATGTAAAACTATAAATCTAAAATTATGAAGTACAAGAATGTTTTTCTGTTATTTGGTTTAATGTTTTTTTTTCTGCCCTGTTTTTCTGGAGAAAATGATGATGTATTAATTAAAATTAATGGGAAAAATATTACGAAATCTGAATTTATCGCTGTTTATGAAAAGAATAACCTTTTTAATCAGGCAATTGACCCCAAAAGTGTTGAAGAATACCTTGATTTATACATAAATTTTAATCTTAAAGTTCTTGAAGCAATAAATCTAGGCCTTGATACAACTGAAGCTTTTATTAATGAGCTTAACTCATATCGTGAGCAATTATCACAACCTTATCTGAATGATCAGGTGGTTTCCGAAACGCTTATTAAAGAAGCTTATGAAAGAATGAAATATCACATTAGAGCATCACATATTCTTAAAACTGTTCCCGAACACGCTATGCCTGACGATACACTCAAAACTTATCGTATTACTCAAAGAATAAGAGAACGCGCACTTAGAGGAGATGATTTTTCTTTTTTAGCTATTGAAAATTCTGATGACCCTTCTGCAAAAGGATCTGCAGCTACTGCTAATAACCCGGGGGCCCCCGGAAATCGAGGTGATCTTGGTTATTTCTCTGCTTTTTCAATGGTGTATCCATTCGAAACAATGGCTTATAACACTCCTGTGGGTGAAATTTCTGAAATTGTCCGGTCTTCCTTTGGATTTCATATAATCAAAGTAACTGATAAAATTCCTAATCTAGGGCAGGTGCGTGCAGCTCATATTATGATTTCTGTACCTAAAAATGCAGACGAAAAAATTGAGAAAAATGCTCAGGAAAAAATTAATGAGATTTATAATAAATTGATTCAGGGTGAAGATTTTGTTGGACTTGTAAAGCAGTTTTCTGATGACAAAGGTTCTGCTGCAAGAGACGGAGATATCCCTCCCTTTACAGCAAATAGAATGTTGCCGGAAGTTATTAAAGCAATTGCCGACATGGATAATAATGACATATATACCAAACCGTTTAGAACTCAGTTTGGATGGCATGTTTTTAAAGTTCATGAAAAATCTGGTATTGCTTCTTATGAAGATATGTACCCGGAAATTAAAGCCAGAGTTGCTAGAGACCTTAGATCTCAGATTAGTCAGGATGTTGTTATCAATAAACTTAAAAATGAATATGGTTTTGTAGAAAATCCTAAAAGTATTGAACCATTCTACAGATTAGTTACTCCTGAAATCTTTGAAGCAAATTGGAAGAAGGATAAACTTTCTAATAACAATGAAGTATTGTTCTCTTTTGCGGATAAAATGCTTACTCAACAAGACTTTGCAAAATATCTTGAAGATACGCAAGTTAAAAGAACAACGGAAAGCATAGTTTCATACGTTAATGGTAAATACTTAAGCTTTGTTAATAAGTCAATAATTGATTATGAAAAGTCAATCTTAAATGAAAAATATCTCGATTTTAAGCTTATCATGAAAGAGTATCATGACGGAATATTATTGTTCGAGCTTACCGATCAAAAGGTATGGTCAAAAGCAATGAACGACACTGTAGGTTTAAAAGAGTTTTTTGAAGAGAATAGGGATAAGTATATGTGGGATAAAAGAATTAATGCCACTATTTATCAAACTAGGGACCAAAAAATTGCTAAAAATCTTCGCAAAGAAGTTATTAAGGCATACAAAAAGGGATTAGATTTCCAAGTTGTAATTGATAAGTTTAATCAAAATTCATTGTTAAATGTTTCTGCTGCAAGCGGATTCTATGAGTCAAAAGATCATCCTGCCGTTAGCCTTATTGAATGGAAAGTAGGTGTGAGCCCAATTGTGAAGTTCGATGATTCGTTTTTTGTAATTAACATTAATGAAATTTTACCTCAAGAGCCTAAAAAACTTACCGAAATAAGAGGTCTTGTAATTGCCGATTATCAAAATTACCTCGAATCAATTTGGGTTAATGAGCTAAGGGGTAAATATAATATTGTTGTTAATCAGGAAGTTCTTAAGGAAGTTAAGGAATTGTATAAAAACTAAATTCCAAATTATGTTTACTTATAAAAATTTGATCGTAATTCTATTTTTAGCATTTCTAGGTGCTTGTAATTATTTCTCTAAAACTAGTGAAAAAGAAACACCTGTTGCTAGAGTTTTCAATTCTTACCTTTATAAATCAGACCTTCAAGGGATTCTTGAACCAGGTGTTTCGCCTCAGGATAGTATAACAATTATACAAAGATATATCGACACATGGGTGCGACAGCAAATTTTTCTTTACGAAGCTAAAAGCAATTTATCTCCTGAACAAATGAATTTCGAAAAGAAAATTCAGGATTATCATAATTCTTTGATTATTTTCTCATATGAAACTGAGTATATTAAAAATAACCTGGATACTGTTGTGAAAATTGATCAAATCCAAAAGTATTATGATGAATATAAAAATGATTTTAGACTGAAAGAAAATATTGTAATGGCCTCTTTTGTGAAAATTTCACTGGAAGCTCCTGATGTTAATATTCTGAGACGATTGTTCAGATCTGAAAATGAAGATGACAGAATTAAACTTGAAGAATATTGTGTGCAAAATGCTGCAGCCTACCTGATTGATAATAAATCATGGATGGTTTTTACTGAACTGCTAAGAAATATTCCCATTGAAGTTAATAATCAGGAGTATTTCCTTAGAACAAACAAAATGATTGAAATATCAGATGATTTCTACCGTTACTTTCTCTATATTCATGATTATAAGTTGAAGGAAAGCGTTTCTCCTTTAACTTTTGAAGAAAAGAATATTCGAAATATACTAATAAATAAGAGGAAACACCAGTTAATAAGTGATTTTCGTAATCAGCTATATAAGAATGCAATTAGCAATAATAGTTTTGAAGTCTTTTAGTAAGAAATAAATGTCATTTATAAAAATAATCCCATGGTCAAATTAAGTCTTATATCATTCTTCCTGGTAATAGTGTTTGCCGGAAATATTGCTAATGCGCAAGAAAAAGTAGTTGTTGATAAAATTATTGCAGTAGTTGGTAATTCGGCTGTACTGGAATCAGAATTAATTGCTGAAAAGAAACAACTCGACGCTCAAGGTATAAAGCTCGGAAATCAACCGTTTTGTGTTCTTCTTAATGATATATTATACCAAAAACTTTTATATAATCAGGCTATTATCGATAGTGTCGAAGTAAGTGATGCTCAGGTTGAACAGGAATTGGAAAGAAGATTGAGATATTTTATTCAACAAATTGGCTCAAGAGAAAGACTAGAAGCATATTACGGTATGAGTATTGACGAAATTAAGGATGATTTCCGAGATATGGTTAGAGAACAGCAAACAAGCCAAACAATGGAAAATAAAATTAGCTCTGATATTAGAGTCACACCGGCAGAAGTTAGAACATTTTATAATAGCCTTCATCCTGATAGTATTCCAATTGTAGAAATGGAAGTGCAGCTTGCTCAAATTGTGAAAAAACCTCCGGTTCGAGCTGAGGAAATTGAAAGAATAAAATATAACCTAAATGAATATAGAAATAGAGTATTAAAAGGAGAAAACTTTAATACCCTAGCCATATTGTACTCCGAAGATCCGGGTTCCGCAAGAAAAGGCGGTGAGCTTGGGTTTTATGGTAGGGGTGAATTATTCCCTGAATTTGAAGCTGTTGCCTATAGTCTTAAACCGGGCGAAGTTTCTGAAATTGTTGAAACTCAAGCTGGTTATCACATAATTCAAATGATAGAAAGAAGGGGTGAGAGTATTAACGTAAGACATATATTGATACAACCTCAAATATCTGCTATAGATTTGGTTAAAGCAAGGCAAGAGCTTGATAGCATTAAAACGTTAATTTCTAATGGTGAAATGACATTTGCTGAAGCTGCTTTGAAATTTTCTGATGACCCGGGAAAAATTGGTGGAGGAATAATGATAAATCCTTATAGTAGTACTAATAAATTTAAAAGTGAAGACATAGAACAAAACCTGTTTTTTGTTATTGATAAAATGGATGTTGGAAGCATTAGTGATCCAATGGCAATGAGAACAGAAGAAGGTAAACAAGCATTTAGAATTGTTAAGGTTGTTGATAGAATTGAACCTCATAAAGCCTCCTTAAACGGTGATTATGATTTTATTCAGCAATTGGTGTTAACTCAAAAGAAACGTAAAGCAATTAATGGGTGGGTCTCTAATAAAATCGCTTCTACCTATGTGTATGTTCATGAAGATTTTCATTATTGCAACTTTGAGATGAACTGGCTAAAAAAATAGTATTATAATATTGTAGTTATGAAGAGTTATAAGTCTGACGTTGAGGCAGTTGATGTTTTTGCCGAAAAATATAAAGTTCTTAAAAATGAAATTGCAAAGGTCATTGTTGGCCAAGATGATGTAATTAAAAATGTTATCATTTCTATTTTCAGTAAAGGACATTGCTTGCTTATTGGAGTGCCCGGTTTAGCTAAAACTCTTCTGGTAAATACTATTTCTCAGGTTTTGGGATTGAAATTTAGTAGAATTCAGTTTACGCCCGACTTAATGCCC
>CAZRNU010000083.1:0-7133 GCA_964601515.1 uncultured Bacteroidales bacterium
GCTTCAATTAATGCATTATTTAAACTCATGCAAATATATTCAATTTCTTGCGTAGTTAATGAAGAGTACATAGGTAATGTAATTTCAGTGTCAACAAAGTTTTCAGTAATCGGTAAAAATGCATTAGAGTCTTTATACATTGAGAATTTATGCACAGGTGGATAATGCAGACTAGTCTGTATTCCGTTTTTATGCAAAAACTCTCTTATAAGCATTCTTTTCTCATGGTTTGAATTTTTCAACACTATGGGCATAATGTAATTTGAGAAAAATCCTTGATTATTGGCAAAAGGAACAATAATGCCTTCGATTTTACTTAGAAGTTCAATATATTTTATTCTGACAACTGCTCTTTTTTCTAAATCGTTTTTAAGTTTCTTCAATTGCGCAATTGCAATAGATGCCCTAATGTCATCCATTCTGAAATTATATCCCAAATCAACAACATCATATACAACTGCATGCCCAAGCGAACGCTCATAAGAAAGTGTAGTCATCCCATGTGAACGTAACAGCTTAATTTTTTTAAAAACATCTTCACTATTTGTAATAATCATCCCTCCCTCTCCGGTAGATATGTTTTTATTTGAGAAAAAGCTAAAACACCCAATATCGCCAATACTGCCAAGCTTTTTGCCTTTATACTCGGAAAGAGGAGCGTGACAAGCATCTTCAATTACTTTTAAATTATGTTTTTTCGCTATTTCGAGGATTTCATCCATTTCGCATGGAAAACCTGCTAAATGAACCAGCAAAATTGCTTTGGTTTTTGATGTAATTAACTTTTCAATTTTTTCAGCATCTATATTGGGATGTTCAAGCGATTTTATATCGCAAAAAACCGGGACAGCATTTACATATCTTATTGAATTAACTGTTGCAACAAAAGTTAGTGATGGACAAATAACTTCATCACCTTGTCCTATGCCTAAAGCAATCAATGCTAAATGCAATGCACTAGTACAATTAGACAAACTGACAGAATATTCTGTTCCCATCATTGAAGAAAAAGTCTTTTCCAGCTCTTCACATTTCGGCCCTGTTGAAATCCATTTCGAACGAATTGTTTCAACTACTGCCTTTTCTTCTTCTTCATCGAAGTTTAGTTTAAATAGGGGAATGTTATATTGCATAATGACTTTTTCTTAATTAAAGGTTAAACAAATCAATTACAAAAATAACAGTAAATAACACACAAATAAAATATCAGTGATTTTCTATTTCCTAAAAAACACTGAAAAAAAACTTAAATTTGTAAGATTAAAATGTTCATATGAAAAACAGGATATTTTTACTATTTCCGCTTTTATTTTTTTCATTAGGTCTTTTATCTCAGATACCTTCTGATAACCTCATAATTTGGCTTAAGGCAGACAATGTAGAAATTATAGATGATAGGGTTGCAACATGGTTTGATGATAGCGGTAATGATTTTCACGCAGAACAGTCAACTGCGAACAGAAGACCAATACAACAAATTTCACCTTCTCTTGGCAATAAGCCTGTAATTCGTTTCGATGGCATTGATGACTTTCTGATTAAAAACTTTGGACAAACCTATCCACAACCGGTAACTGTATTTATGCTCTGGAGTACAATAAAAACTACTTTGAGTTATCCTATATCCGGTTTTGATAATACTTTTGAAATATATTATTGGAACACTGACCTTGGTGCAAGAGCAGGTGGCTTTAATTTCCAATATAATCGCCCGGCACCTTTTAACAATCTGATTACTACTGTTATATACAATCATCCTAACTCAAGAATATATGAGAATGGTGCATTAAAACTTCAAGGTCCTACTGGAACAAATAGTATGACCGGCGTTACACTAGGCAGACGTTGGGATAACTCATTTTTCTTTGAAGGTGATATTGCAGAAATAATTGCTTATTCCGGTGCTCTATCAAATGAGCAAAGAGAGGCAATTGAAGCCTACTTAATGAACAAATACGCCGGAGTTTTAAATCTTGGGCCTGATATTAATATTGAAGATGGATTTTGTGGCACTACTCTAACTGTAGGAGACGGATTTACTGATATTTTATGGTCAACAGGTGAATCCGCAACGTCTATAGATGTTACTGAGGCCGGAGAATATTATGTAGAAGCGAAAGACATTTTTGGTCGTTTGCAAACAGACACAATTATCATTACCTTCCCCGACACCCGTCTTTCTTATGAAAAAACAAACATATGCGCCGGCGACGGATTATTGCTTAGCACAAATCTTGGAAGCGAAGGCAGTTATACTTTTGAGTGGAGCAATTCACAAACAGGGCACGAAATTACTATCACCGAAGCAGGAGATTATTGGGTGGTAATTACCGACATCAACGATTGTGTTGCATTTTCCGACACTGTAAGCATTACTGTTGATAATTTCCCTATTGAATACTCAATAGGCGATGATAAAGACCTATGCTCAGGAAATATTGTTGAGGCAATGCCGGAAACTAACACCGCCGGATTTACATTTCTTTGGTCGAGAATGGGCGACCCTGCATTTACTTCAACTCAACCTTTTATTATTGTTGAAGAAACGGATACTTACACTGTAGAAATAATTAATCCCAACGGCTGCGCAGCAACCGACAATATTTTTGTAAACATTATCGGCACTGCACCAACTGTTGATTTTGATGCTGAAGATGTTTGCCTTGGAAATTCTACAATATTTACCGACTTAAGCATTGCAGCATCCGGTGATGATATATCTTCATGGCATTGGGACTTTGCAGGTATTGATTCTTCGGGCGAACAAAATCCTGAATATACTTTCACATCAGCCGCAAGCTTTTCAGTAATTCTCACCGTTGAAGCTGAATCGGGTTGCAGCAATTTAATTTCAAAAACAGTTACAGTAAAAGAAATACCAACCGCATCGTTTTCTGTTACTGAGTCGTGTGTAAACTATCCTGTCTTTTTTACAGACCTCAGCACTTCTCCTGAAGGATTAAGTATTACAGAATGGCAATGGAATTTCGGAGACGGAAACAATTCATCAGAACAAAACCCCGAACATACCTTCGCCGAACCCGGAACCCTAAACGCTGAACTAATTGTTACTCTAAACAACGGTTGTTTCAGCTCAACAACAGCTTCAATAGAAGTGCCTTCTGAACTGCCTGCTCCCGAAGATTTTACTCTTATCTATCCGAAAAATGCTCAGGTTATTGCCAACAACACAGTAACATTTGAATGGAACCTGTCTGAAAATACTTATTCTTACTTTCTAGAAATTTCAGACAATGCCCAAATGCAAAACATTATTGATACTTACCAAACACAAAACAACCAGATTACCATAAATATTTCCGCTTCAGATGAACTTTTCTGGAGAGTAAAAGCCTATAACGCATGCAGGGATACAATTAGCAGCGAGATAAGCAGCTTTAAAAAATTTAGTCCGGTTGATATTGAAAATATAATAGTATGGTATGCTGCTGATTCTGTTGAAATGATTAATAGCCGTGTTGCTACTTGGTATGATTTAAGCGAAAATGAATTTCATGCAACTCAATCGGTTGAAAACCGAAGACCAACAAAAAATACTTCAACACATTTAAATAATTTGCCTGTAATTAGATTTGATGGCACTGACGACTTTCTTTCAAAAAACTTTGGACAAACTTTCACACAACCAATAACCGTGTTTATGTTGTGGAGCACCTTCAAAACCGGTCTGAATTATCCATTTTCAGGATTTAATAATGCTTTTGAAGTTTATTATTGGAATACTGCGCTTGGGGCAAGAGCAGGTGGTTTTAACTTTCAATACACAAGACCGGCACCTTTCGAGAATGTGTTAACAACTGTGGTTTTTAATCATCCTAATTCAAAGCTTTATGAAAATGGAGAGTTAAAGATTCAAGGTTCTACCGGAACAAATAATATGACTGGCATTACTATTGGTATGAATAGTGATGCCGTTTTTCATTTTCAGGGAGAAATAGCTGAAATTATTGCTTTTTCAGGAGAGCTGATTGATGATGATAGAAATGATATTGAAAACTTCATTAGAAACAAATACTCCCCTCCGATAAATTTAGGTGCAGATGTTCGTATTGCGTCGGGTTTTTGTCCTGTAACCATAGATGCGGGAGAGAGGTTTGAATCGTATTTATGGTCAACCGGAGAGACCACACAATCAATAGAGGTAAACAGTCCGGGTATTTACAGTGTTACGGTTACGGATATTTTCGGTTTTCAGAGCAGCGACTCTATCAGGGTTAGGTATCCTGATGTGAGGCTGGCACAGAGAGATACTATCATCTGCTTTGGCGACAATGTGCTTCTTAGTGCCGCCGGCGATCTGCTGCCGTCATACACCTACCTCTGGAAACTCAACGGCAGTGATATAAGCACAGATGAAAGTATAATCGCCTCAGACGAGGGCATTTACGAACTGAGAATCATAGACGAAAACAGCTGCTACCTCTCACTCCAATTGGAACTTGATGTGGATATGTTCTCCCAAACCACAAACCTGGGCGAAGATAGACCGTTTTGTATGGGAAGCGAGCTGGAGGTAATTTTTGGAGAGACCAAAACTTTATTAAAAGACCGTCATCTCGACCATAGCGAAGCGAAGGGAGAGATCCCGTGGGGGAGCGCTAATCAACGGGATCCCTCGCTAACGCTCGGGATGACTGTGCATGGAACAACGGGATCCCTCGTTGACACTCGGGATGACGTGCATGGAACAACGGGATCTCTCGCTGACGCTCGGGATGACGTGCATGGGACAGCGGGATTCCTCGCTGACGCTCGGAATGACGTGCATGGAACAAAGGGATCTCTCGCTGACGCTCGGGATGACGTGCATGGGACAAAGGGATCTCTCGCTGACGCTCGAGATGACCGTGAAACGCAGAACGCAGAACGCCAAACCCTATACCCTATACCCTATACCCCTCAGCACTCAGCACTCAGCACCCAGCGCTCCGCATTGTCCTACCTATGGAGTACCGGCGCTACAACGCCCTCCATCACCATCACAGAGCCGGGAGAGTACTATGTAACGGTTATCAACGAGTTGGGCTGTGTTGCTAAAGACACCGTAAATCTTAGTCTTCAGGGATACGCTCCTGTGGCGGAGTTTATTGCCGATGCTGTTTGTTTCGGAGAGCCAATGGTGTTTACCGACCAATCATCCGTTGATGATTCGGAAATTGCTTTCTGGCAATGGGAGTTTAATGATACCGGAGTTTCGGGAGGCGGCACATCAAATGAGCAAAATCCTGAGTATTTGTATTCCGGAGCAGGCATTTTCGATATAAACCTCACAGTAGTTTCAGACGCCGGTTGCTCTGCTACTACAACAGAACAGGTGCAGGTTTATCATCTGCCTCAAACAAATTTTTCGCCTTTGAATGCCTGTCACAATGTTGATGTGCAGTTTACTGACCTTAGCACCAGCATAGACGGCGAGATAAATCAGCGCTTCTGGACTTTTTCAAATCCTGACGGAGAAATCGCATTTGAAAGCATTGCTTCAAACCCTGTTTTTGTCTTCAATATTCCGGGCGAATGGAATATTAATCTGCTTACACAAACCGACAGAGGTTGCTCTAATACAAAGCATTCTGAAATTCTTGTAAGAGAGAATCCTGACATTGAATTTAGCTTTACATCTGCCTGCATAGGTGAGCCTGTGCATTTCACCAACCTCACAAGCGGTCCGGTTTGGACAACAATAACTGAACTTCAGTGGGATTTTGGTGATGGCTCACAATCTAACCAAAACAATCCGTCTCACCTCTATTATGAAGATGGAGAATATGAAGTAACCCTTTGGGTTAAGGCAATAAACGGCTGCGAGATTAGTCTTACAAAAACCATTATGGTTAGCGCAAATCCTGAAGTTGATTTTGATACACCACCTCTCTGCGAAGACACTCCTTATGTTTTTGAAGATTCGTCGGTAGTCCCAACCGGAGAGGCTATTGTTTCATGGAACTGGGTTTTCGGCGACGGAAGTTCAAGCATATCACAAAATCCTGTGCATACTTATAATGATTCCGGGCAGTACAATGTGTCATTAGAGGTTAAAACCACTGTAGGTTGCAAAGCAAATACAACAAAAATTGTTGATGTTTTTCCTTCACCCAAAAGCAACTTCGAATTTTACCCAAGATATGGAGTGGCTCCACTGGTTGTAAATTTTGTAAATACCAGTGAAGGTGCTCAGAACTATGTGTGGAACTTTGGTGATGGCAGTCCTGTAAGCACTATATCTAACCCTACCCATACATATACCTCAAACGGCATTTATTTACCTACTTTGGTTGCTACTTCTGCTTTTGGCTGTAATGACACTACAGGCTTTGAAATAAAAGTTATACCGCTTTCAATAGATATAGCTGTAATGGATGTTTTTATAAAAAGAAACGGCAGTTATCTTGAAATATCGGCATCACTTTTCAATCTTGGAACTCTCGACCTTGATACATTATATCTAAGCATAATCCCTTCACAGTCGCGTCCGGTGAGAGAAACATGGACAGGTCTGCTGAGAGCCGGTGATATAATGAATTATACTTTCAATGCTCAGATACCTGATTATTCCGGAAATGATTACGAATATATCTGCATTGAAGCAATAATACCCTATCACAACCCTGATGATAATGCAGACAACAATGTAAGATGCAAGGCGCTTGAAGAAGAGTTTATTGTAATTCCGCCCTACCCTAATCCTGCAGGAAACATAATTAATACCGGCTTTATGCTTCCATTCAGAGATAACGTTACAGTAGAAATATTTGACTTATCCGGCAATAAAATAGAAAGAGTATTCGAAGACAGAGCAGAACCCGGATTTACATATCTTTCAATAGACATAAGTCACCTCCGCGGAGGAGTTTACTTCCTGAGAGTAAGCTTTAGAGACGGAAATGTGGTTAGGAGGTTTGTTAAGTCCTGAGTCCTGAGTGGGCAGTCGTAAGTCGTAAGTCTGTCGGGAAAATGAAATGCGTCATCTCGAACGAAGCGAAGCGAAGGGAGAGATCCCGTAAATGAGCGCTAATCAACGGGATCCCTCGCTAACGCTCGGGATGACGTGCATTGAACGACGGGATTCCTCGCTGATGCTCGGGATGACGTGCATGGAACAACGGGATTCCTCG
>CAZRNU010000083.1:7233-13267 GCA_964601515.1 uncultured Bacteroidales bacterium
ACGGGATTCCTCGCTGATGCTCGGGATGACGTGCATGGAACAACGGGATTCCTCGCTGATGCTCGGGATGACGTGCATGGAACAACGGGATTCCTCGTTGACACTCGGAATGACGTGCATGGAACAACGGGATTCCTCGTTGACACTCGGGATGACGAGCCATTTCTGCTGGCAGTCCTGAGTTCCAAGTCATTTCACAGTCTTAACAATCTATTCAATCTGCACAATCCTCTCAATCTTTTCTGTCACCTTTTCTGTAACTTTTCTGTCACCTTTTCTGTAACTTTTCTGTCACTCTTTCCTGTGGCTTCGGGAGCCTCAGCCACCGATAAGTCCCAAGTCCTGCCGACTCAGGACTCAGGACTTAGGACTCAGGACTCAGGACTCAGGACTTAGGACTCAGGACTTAATGCAATTTCGATCCAATCAGATGAATAAACTCAGCTCTTGTTTTGTCTGTTAGAAATGCTCCTGTAAAGTCGGATGTAGTTGTAACAGAGTTTTGTTTCTGTATTCCTCTCATCATCATACATAAATGCAGAGCTTCAATCACTACAGCAACACCGAGAGGGTTAAGAGTTTGTTGAATGCAATCTTTAATTTGAGTTGTAAGTCTTTCCTGCACTTGCAGCCTGCGTGCAAAAGCATCGACAACGCGCGGAATTTTACTCAACCCTACAATATATCCGTTGGGGATGTAGGCAACGTGAGCTTTACCAATAAATGGAAGCATGTGATGCTCGCACATAGAATAGATTTCAATGTCTTTTACAATCACCATTTGCCTGTAATCTTCCTTAAACATAGCAGATTTAAGAATCTGGTGAGGATCGAGATCATAGCCGTGCGTAAGAAACTGCAAAGATTTTGCAACCCTTTCAGGTGTTTTCAACAAACCTTCTCTGCTTGGGTCTTCACCAACAAGCTTAAGAACCTCAGTGTAATGACTTGAAAGTTTTTGAATTTTCACAGGATTGTAAACGTCAACTTTTTCGTAGTCGTCCATTTTATTTTCAATTACCATTTTTTTATTAATTTGACTCATAAGATTTGTAAGATTTATAAGATTTATAAGATTTGTAAGATTAGGTAGATTTTTTAAGGAACTTTATGAATCCGGACAAAGATTTTGAGATTAATAAAGCATCCATATTTATTTCATTAAATTCATCTTCATTAAAATAATTAATATCTAAAGCAACATAGTTTAAACTTCTTAATTCACCACAAGATCCTTTTGCAATAAATAAAAATTGAATAAATTCTTTATTTGACTTCCTTTCAAAACCTTCAGCAATATATTTCATTATTGAGATGGATGCACTTTGTATCTGATTACAAAATCTATAATCTTTAGAAATATTTTCCTTTGTAGTTAATAAATAAACCTTTTTAACAAGCTCCCTCGATAATTTCCAAACCTCCATATCTTCAAATTGTCTAATCATATTATCCTCATTAATCTTTTAAATATTCAATCTTAAAAATCTTAAATCCCGAAGTACTCTATAAAATTATTCTCTGTTTCCACAATTTTTACGCTGTGCAAATAAGCTCCAGCTTTTTTTATGGGATTTTCGAGTTGATTCCAAATTTCAATTGCAAGATTCTCGGTTGAAGCCATTTTACCATTCATAAAATCAACTTCAAGATTAATATTTTTATGATCAAGCTTTTCAATTATGTGTTCTTTAATTATTTTGCTCAGTTCTTTAAGATTAATAACATATCCTGTTTCAGGGTTTACTTCACCTTTAACTGTTACAAACAATATATATTCATGCCCGTGCCAGTTGGGGTTTGAGCATTTCCCAAAAACCTCAAAATTGCGCGCCTCATCCCACTCCTGCCTGAATAGCCGGTGAGCTGCACTGAATCTTTCACGTCTGGTTAGGTATATCATAGGTATTAGGTATTAGGTATCGGGTGTCAGGTGTCAGGCAATAGCACACGTCATCTCGAGCGTTAGTGAGAGATCCGGTTGTTAAGCGCTCATCATCGACGGGATCTCTCCCTTCGCTTCACTTCGGTCGAGATGACACATTCTCACTTTTCCTGTAACTCTTCTGTCACTTTCCTGTCACCCTTTCTGTCACTCTTTCCTGTGGCTTCGGGAGCCTCAGCCACCATTCACTATCCACTATCCACTCAGGACTCAGGACTCAGGACTTAGGACTCTGACCTTCCAACGCCTTCAACAGCACACCGTCAATTTCCGGACTACTTGGCCTTGGTGGATTGTTGTCAAAAATATTTCCGTCTTTGCCAATTATATAAAATGTTGGGATAAACAAAACATTATAAGATCCGGGTATTGGCTGGTTTCTTCCCGATACATTTGCATGTATTCCGGATATCTCATGTTTTTCTATTGCTTCTTTCCATTTTACTGCATCAGTGTCTATTGAAATATACAAATAAACAATATCATCATTATAATCAACCATTCTTTTCTTAAGTTCCTTTGCAGGAGCCATTTCTCTAATACATGGTCCGCACCAGCTTGCCCAAAAATCGAGATAAACAACCTTTCCTTTATAATCGCTAAGCTTTACAACATTACCATCAATGTCGGTAATAGAAAAATCAGGAGCAGGATTTCCGGGCATTAAACTTAGTTTTTTGTTATAAATATTGTCAACAATATCTTTATAAATTCCGGGGGTAGCAATTTCTTTATATTCATTATAAAGAGCTTCACTTTGTTCAAAAGTCTCAATACCAAAAGAAAAATATGCACATTTCGATAGCACAAAGTTCAAACTTTCGCCACTCAAATTTTCTTTAGCATAATCAAATTGCAACTTATAGAATGACCCTTTATACTCCTCTCCCATTGCCGCAAGAATTTCTGAAACACCATAACTAACATAACCATCAAGAAAATCGCGATACTCTTTTATGCTTATGGCTGAATCGTCAAATAGATTTTCCGCGCTGAGGAAACTATAATAATCTTCGGGTAATTCAGGCTTAGAATCAAGTTTTTTAACAAATTGATAATAGCTTGGGTAAGTAAGTTTTAAATTATACTGTTCGTAATTTATGCTTTTCATAATATTATCAACAAACTCCTTTTCCATCAAATCAATATTTGGGAAATTCTGAAGATAACTAATCTTTTTACTTTTTACCTCTTCCATAAAAGCAAGAGCCTCAGTAACCTCAAGTTCAGCAATTTTGAATAAAAGGTTTCTATATCCATATTCTTTTTCAATTTCAAAAGCATATGAAACCAGGAAATTGCTTTCGTGCGAATTATATCCGCTTATGTATGGCATAGAATCACGTTGTTCCATATCAAACTCGACAAATATTTTAGAATCCGGTCTAACGTAAAGCTTGATAGTTCGCGGAGGCATACTTATATAAACAAATTCACTGGTTTTAATCGGCAACTTAACAATAAATGAATTGACCTCATCCAGTTCAATAGTAAAACTTTCAGTCTCGCTCTTTAGATAATCTTTATAATAAAAGGCCTCTAATTTGTCGGAATTAGGATTTTTAATATTTCCTGTAATTTTAATGGTTTTGTCCTTGCACGATGCCGCTAAAAATACAACAGCAATGATAAAAAGAAGTTTTTTCATAATGTTTAGATTTTAATATTTCCGCTTTTTTATAATAACAACAAATATAAGCTTTTGGTTTTGATGTTTTTAATTTTTTTTTTGTCAGGAAAGTTACAGGAAAAGGTGACAGGAAAGTGACAGGAAAGTGACAGAAGAGTGACAGGAAATTGAGAATGTGTCATCTCGACCGAAGTGAAGCGAAGGGAGAGATCCCGTCGATGAGCGCTTAACAACCGGATCTCTCGCTGACGCTCGAGATGACGTGTGCTATTGCCTGACACCTGATACCTGATACCTTTCCTGTCACCATTTCTAAAAAAATTTGCTATTTAGAATCTTTTTAAATAACTTTGTAAAAAATTTAATTAAAAGCAATAATTATGAAAGCACTAAAATCAAATTTCGTTACAGCTATGTTATTATTTGCATCTGTCTTATTAATGTATGCAATCAATACAGAAGCCAAAACAATCGCTCACAACCACAATGAAACAGAGGCCGAGTTTAAGGTTTTGGGAAAATGTGGCATGTGTACAACGCGAATAGAGAAAGCCGCAAAAGGAGTTAAAGGTGTTACTTATGCATCTTACAATCTTGAAAAACAAATGCTCACAGTTAAATACAAGTCAGACAAAACTTCTCAGGAAGATATTGAAAAAGCTGTAGCCAAAGTTGGTCACGATACTGAAAACTTCAAAACCGACGATAAAACGTATAACAATTTGCATAATTGCTGCAAGTATCAGAGGGAGTAACATAAGCAGCAGCCTATGTATATATAATTCTTTATAAATGAGTTTTTTAACATTTATGAAGAATGTCTAATCCGAAATTTTTGTAATTTTGCACACGATTATGAAAAAGACAGTTAATTTCATATTAGCAACAATTTTAGCGTTTAATATCCTGCTTTCATTTGCAGGAGTAAACCTTCTTATTCATAATTGTCATCATTGCAACTCTACTGAGTTTTTTGTTTTTTTCGAGCCTGATCATGATTGTTGTGAAAATCATCATAATAGTAATCACAAAAAAGATCAATCAGAGTGCTGCACTTTACCTATAGAAGCAAACAGCAGTGAAGGTTTATGTGACAATTGCTGCTCAACTGAAACTGAGTATGTTAAAGCCGACTATAAGGCTTCTGTTGAAAAAAACATTACTAAAATTTGGGTTGCAACTACACCAATTGCAAGTGTACTTATTGATGTTTGCTGCGTTGATTGTGTTAAAGAAGAAACTGCAAAGTTTTATTACGATAAACCGCCTCACAAGCCCACAGGAAAGGATTTTGTTATCTTTTCGCATAATTTGAAAATCTGCTAACTATTTTGTTTTAAGTTGATTTTGGTAATTGAAGTTTACTTCATTACTCATTTTATTATTCACTTTAAAACTAATAGTCATGAATTTTCAAAAAATTTCAATCATAACAATACTTTTCGGGGTTTTAGTCTTGTATAACAACGCCTTTTCACAAACAGCATCAATAAAAGGAAGTGTGTACGAAAAAGTAGAATGTACCGAGCACGGTCATTCTCATGATGACCCCCATTTAAAAAACGAACCTCTAATCGGTGCAAATATTCACTGGAAGGGAACTACATCAGGCGTTTCTACCGACAGTAGCGGATATTTTGAACTTCCTGTAAATCTGAAACTTCCACACGACATTATAATTAGTTATGTAGGATATGTTGCCGATACTATTACGATTTCAAGAGCTGATTTGTTTGTTGAAGTTATACTTCAGCAATCGGTAAGCCTTGATGAAGTTGTTGTAACTGGAAGAAATTCCGGCGCACATTATTCAAATATTCAGCCAATACATACACAAATTGTAACTTCTCATGAGTTGCAAAGAGCAGCGTGCTGTAATCTTTCAGAAGCATTTGAAACTAATGCTTCTGTAGACGTTGAATATAGTGATGCAGTTACCGGTGCTCAGCAGATTATGCTACTGGGATTAGCAGGAACATACAGCCAGATTCTTGTAGAAAACACTCCAACAATTAGAGGATTGGGCCAGCCATTTGGCCTTGGGTTTATTCCCGGACCTTGGATGGAGTCTATTATGATATCAAAAGGAAGTGCTTCTGTTATAAACGGCTATGAATCAATTACAGGACAGATTAACGTTGAATTAAAAAAGCCTGAAAACAGCGAAAGTCTTTTCTATAATTTCTATGCCAACAGCTTTGGACGTTTGGAAAGTACTATCAATGCCGGAGTCAAGATTAACCCACGCTGGAGCACTATGATACTTGCTCATGGAGAATATCTGGACAATATGATTGATCACAATCACAATAGTTTTCTTGATCATCCTTTGATGAAAAAGTATAATGTATTAAATCGCTATAGATATGATAATCCCGGTGTAATGGAGTCGCAGTTCGGTTTCCGTATAATGCAGGAGAATCGTGAAGGCGGTCAAACAGCTTTTTTCCAAAATGGAA
>CAZRNU010000084.1:0-13165 GCA_964601515.1 uncultured Bacteroidales bacterium
GTTGTAAGTCGGTAGTTGTAAGTCGCATCTAATCAATCCATTCAATCCATTCAATCTTATTTTTTTGCTCTGGGGTGGAAACTTATCAGGTTCTCTCTCAGGAATTCTCTGTCAATATGCGTGTATATTTCGGTTGTAGTAATAGATTCGTGGCCAAGCATATCTTGTACGGCTCTGAGATCAGCTCCTCCTTCTATTAAGTGGGTTGCAAAGCTATGACGGAATGTGTGTGGACTAACATTTTTCTTAATACCTGCTCTATTGCATAAGTCTTTTATAATTATAAAAATCATCACTCTGGAAAGCTTACTCCCTTTGTTATTCAAAAAAACAAAATCTTCATTTCCTTTAATCGGAGAGGAATGCACTCTTATGTTATTAATGTACCTCTGTATCTGCTTAGAAGCACTATAACCTAGAGGTACAATTCTTTGCTTATTGCCTTTGCCTGTTACTTTTACAAATTCATCCTTGAAAAACACATCGGAAATCTTTAAATTAATCAACTCACTAACTCTTAACCCGCAACCATATAATGTTTCAATAATTGCTTTATTTCTTTCTCCTTCCGGAGAACTTAAATCAATAGAAGAAATGATTTTGTCAATTTCTTGTATGGTAAGAAATTCCGGTATTTTCCTTCCTGTTCTTGGGCTTTCTAGTAATGTTGATGGATTTATTGCAATATAATCCTCTAATAACATATATTTATAAAAGGATTTGATAGCACTAATTAGCCTTGCCTGCGAACGGGGCTGTAATCCTAATTCGCCGGCAAATTGAACAAACTCGGAAAGATTGTTTTTTGATATGTCTTGTGGTAAAATACTTTTTGTTTTGGACGAAAAATATCCTGAAAGTTTATTTATATCATTCAAATAAGCTTCAATGCTGTTGGGTGAAAGCGATTTCTCAAGCCTTAAATAGGCCTCAAATCCTTGTATGTGTTTTTTCCAATCCATTTATGCAGCAAATATAGATTTTATTATTATTTAACCGTATAGCATTACTTTAAATAATGAGAACATTTTTTTAATTGTTATTTTTGCAGCGTTTTAAAAATGATATTAATAATGAATAATTTTTATCAAATCGTTCTGAATGTTATTTTGTCACCATCAGTTAATTGGATAAAGGCAAAGGAATATGGCTATAACTGGAAACAATTGCTAATTTTTCTGGCATTCCCACTTATATTTCTTAGTTCATTAGCTAAAGTTACAAGTGTTCCGGATGAATCGATTTATTCCAATTTCTCTCAAAACTTCTTGTTTATTCATGATACAATAACTTATTCATTAGCTCTTTTACTTGCTTCTTATATGGTAAAACTACTTGCTCCGAAATTTTTATCAAGTAATTCCTTCAATGATATTTATTCTCTATTTGTTATTTCATACACTCCTTTCTTTTTATCAACATTAATAGCTGCTATACATCCATCGTTATCAATTATTACATTAATAGGATTAGTGTTTATGGTGTTTATGTTTTGGAAAGGAATAGGAGTAATGCTAGAAACACCGGATAATAAAAAAACAGGATTTGGTGTTATTTGTATGTTAATTATATTTGGCTCTATTGTTATTACAGGTTTAATCGTTGCTTTATTAATGGTTGTAATATCCGGAAATTACAATATATTTAATATGCAATGATAGTTTTGAATTTTGTAAATATTTTATTTAAACTCTGATGAAACAAAAAATAATATATATATCTTCTGCAATAATATTTTCTGCAATTCTTACTGTATGGTTGATAAATAGGTTTTCTAATACTGTTGTTTTTGATTCTTCTGATTTACCCCAAGAAGAGTATATTGAACCTGAATACGACGAGTATGGTATTGAAATAGGTAAGTTTTTTATTGATAAGGGCAAGGTTAAAAATAACCAAACATTAAGTCAGATATTATCCGGGTTTGAATTGGATTTTAATTTAGTTGATGATGTTGTTAAAAAAGTAAGAAACTATTTTGACCCTCGCAGAATAAAAGCAGGTAATAGCTTTCATGCTTACCTTGAATCGGATACAATCGGGGGTATAAAATATTTTATATATGATATTTCGAAATTGGAATATATAAAGGTTTGTTTTTATGATTCTGTTCAAGTAGTAAGAAATCAAAAAGAAATTAGGAATATCTCCAAAACTGCTTCCGGTATAATAAACTCGTCACTATGGGTTACTCTTCAGGAAAACAAATTACACCCTGAACTGGCAATTTCGATGTCGGAAATATTGGCTTGGTCTGTTGATTTCCACCGAATACACAAAGGAGATAAGTTTAAAGTTATTTTTGAAGAACTTTATGTTGGTGATGAATGCATTGGTGTTACTAATATAGAGGCAATATATTTCATTCATCAAGGCAGAGAAATAGTTGGTTTTCAGTTCAAAAAAGACTCTATTGATGGATTCTTTGATTCTGAAGGGGAAAATTTGAGAAAAGTATTTTTGAAAGCCCCATTAAAGTTTGGAAGAATTACGAGCGGGTATTCCAATAGTCGCATGCATCCTATTCATAAAGTTCGCCGACCACATCATGGAACAGATTATGCTGCACTTACAGGTACTCCAATTCTAGCGGTTGGAGATGGGGTAGTCACTGAAGCAAGATTTTCAGGTGGTGGCGGTAATTATGTTAGAATTAGACATAACTCTGTTTACGAAACTCAATATTTACATATGTCGCGCTTTGCTTCTGGAATTAAACCTGGTAGGAGAGTGAAGCAGGGCGAGGTTATCGGGTATGTTGGAATGACAGGTGATGCCACCGGCCCTCATGTGTGTTTTAGGTTCTGGAAAAATGGTAAACAGGTAGATCATAGAAAAGAAAAATTCCCAAGCGCAAACCCTTTGCCGCAAGTGTATTTTGAAGAATTCTTACAATTAAGAGATAGCTTGTTGAGAAAATTGGAAGAAATTTCTTTCGAAGAAGATGAAGTAATAGCTTACAGTTGAAAATTTGATTAGTACCAATGAATATTCTTTATTGGTTTGTATCCCCATGTGATATTTAAATCAAAATCAAATATTTTTTATAATTTTATAATGTTAAGGTTGCAAATGTATATTTGTAAAATATATGTATTTGTACAATATTAACGTTTGTGTAAATTTCCTGTTGTTATATTGATAATTTCTATGATTTTGTAAACTAGGACAAATAACTGTTTTTTATAATCATATTCGTAATAAATATCTAAACCAATATATATGAAAAAGATTTTTACATTATTTTTTGGTGCTATTGCAGCAATAACCTTTGCTCAGGGTGGTGCTCAAATCTCTTTAGAGGAAAATCTTGATCTTGGCATTTTTTCTGTAATAAGTGGAACGCAAAGTGATTTTTTTGAAGTTACTTTCATTGTTGATATGACAGATGCTGTGGCAACAGGCAATATTGAATTTAACCCGGCAATACATAATGTTTACATTACTGGATCACAAACAGGTTGGGATACTCCTGGCTCAAATCAAAGTTGGTTGCTGCAACCTATTTATAAAAATAATTCGAAGGCAGTATACGAATGGTCAGAATACTGGAAAAGCTATAATGATTGGGAAGTCGCGGGCGGTGAAACTGCCGGAACTAACTCTCTTGGAGAATGGACGGTCATTAATAATAAATCGGGGATTAACAATTGGGGTGTAAGTGACTTTGATTTTTCGAATGAAGGAACAGACTACGGTGTTATTATTTTCAATCCATATTTTACAAGCCCCCCAATTGACAATACTCATCCTCCTGTAATGGGTATAAAGTATGCTGCGTTTACTCAAGCAAATTTAATAAACGACGACAAATGGCTTATTTCCCCACCATTGGAAGTTAGTGCTTTGTCTGTTCTTTCCTTTTGGGCAAAATCAATTACAAGTAAGTGGGGATTAGAACGAATGAAAGTTTTGGTTTCTAGCAGTGGTGCAAATGTTGAAGAATTTGTTCAAATATCTGAAGGAGATTATATTGAGGTTCCTGATGAATGGACAGAATATACCTATAATTTAGGAACATATGCTGGTCAAACAATTCATTTCGCTATTCAATACGTTTCTTATGATGCTTTCTTTTTGTTTTTGGATAATTTCAAAGTTTCATGTATTGGAGATTTACCTAACTCTAATCAATATTCGATTACATTGATGCTTGAAGCGGGTGAATATGATTATAAATATTTCTTTATTGAAGATAACCCCACGTGGGATATGGGAGAGTGGGCAGGAGAACCTAATAGGACAATTAATGTAACTGATAACATGGTAGTTTATGATTACTGGGGAGTAAAGAAGGCTGCCACAATAATTTCAACAACAGTATCAAATATATCTCAGACTGATGCAATTTCAGGAGGTAATGTAATAGACGATGGTGGAGAATTCGTTACAGCTAAAGGGATTGTTTGGGGTACATCACATTACCCCTCTGTTAGTATGAATCAAGGTATAACTATAGATGGAAGTGGTACTGGCTATTTTTCAAGTAATTTGACCGGGTTGTCTCCAAAAACCACATATTTTGTAAGAGCATATGCTACAAATAGCTCAGGCACTTCATATGGTAATCAGTTTAGTTTTACAACATTGGATATTGCTCATCCACCAACTGTTTATACTTATAATGTTTCTAATACCTCTCTTAATACATCGGAAAGTGGAGGTGATGTTACAAATGATGGAGACGCATTTGTTACATCAAAAGGTGTTGTATGGGGTACATTTCAAAATCCAACCTTGGATTCGAATAATGGAATAACAAACGATGGCACTGGTTTCGGACCTTTTAAAAGTATTCTTGTAGGCTTGACTCCTTATACCACTTACTATGTTAGGGCATATGCCATAAACAGGGCTGGAATTTCCTATGGCATTCAGAGAAGTTTTATTTCATCATTACTAAATAACATAGAGGAAAACGTAGACTATGATGTAATTATTTACCCAAATCCTTTCACAAATGAATTATCAATACATAATAATAAAAGTATAAAAAAAATAAAAATATTTAATGTTGATAATAAAAAAAATTATAAAATAACAAAAAATGGGGAAAAGGATTTCTATATTAACCTTGAAAACATTTCAAATGGTTTGTATAATATTAGAATAATTGATTTAGATGGTAATCACTTTAATAAGAAAATTATTAAATACTGATGAAGCATAATTATGCATTACCTCAACACTGAAGTATGTAATTTATACATCCATTATTAAACAATAATTTTCACCTTGAAATATCTATTTTAAAGTTCAAAAAACACAAAGAATAATTTAATGAGCCTCCTTAATATGCACTGCTATCCATATGCACATTGGATTAGTACTGGTATAAATAACTTTGTGCTTTTGATGTGCAGGTATGAAAAGATAATCTCCGGCAATTAGTTTTTTAATTTTTTTGTTTTCAAACTCTATTTCTGCTTCTCCCTGAATTAATATTACCCATTCATCAGTGTCTTGATTATACCATTCCTCACCTTTTGTAATATGACCTTTACTTAGAATTCTTTCAATTTTGATGCTTCTATCCTGAAATATTATATCAAATAGCTCTGATTCATTTGGCAAAGTCTCTATATTGAATATGTTATCCATCATAGTTTATTGAAAAAGTTATTATCACATAACGACTGTCGACTGCCGACTGCCGACTTCCGACTGTCGACTGTCGACTAACGACTGTCGACTAACGACTTCCTTCTACAAATACTCTTCAATATCTCCTTTACCTTCTCTTATAACTTCAGGCTCGCCACTTGTGCAATCTACAACTGTAGAAGCTTCGTTGTCGCCAAACCCACCATCAATTACTAAGTCAACCTGATGATTATATTTCTCATAGATAAGCTCGGGGTCAGTAGTATATTCGAGTATTTCGTCATCGTCATACACTGAAGTGGAAATAATTGGATTTCCCAATTCTTTAACTATTTCCCTTATTATATTGTTGTTAGGAATTCTTATCCCTATAGTCTTTTTTCTGCTCTGAAATAGTTTAGGTATATTGCCGTTGGCATCTAAAATAAATGTGAATGGACCTGGAAGTGCTTTTTTCATTAGCTTATATATGCTGGTCCCAAATGGTTTGGTGTAATCAGAAATATGACTCAAATCATAAAAAATAAAGGAGAAATTTGCTTTTTCAACCTTTGTAGATTTTATAGCCGCCACCCTTGCTACAGCTTTACTGCTCATAATGTCGCAACCTATTGCATAAACAGTATCTGTAGGGTAAATAATTACACCACCGTTTTTTAAGCAATCTACTACTGTTTTTATCTCTTTAGGATTAGGATTTTCCGGATAAATCTTGACTAACATAAAAAATAATTTATGCAAATGTAGTTATAATATATTTTTTGAATTATACTTTTAATCAAGTTATTGCAAGCATTAGGAAAATGTTACCTTTGTACTGCCAACGTAAATAAATACAATGCTTTTATTATTTGTTTGTGGAATTTACTGTTTTTTGGAATTTTGATTCTTTTATATACATGAGACTGAAATTTTCTTGCAGCATTTTGTTTTTTATTCTTTCTTCTCTGCTGATGCATAATTTTAACTCATTAATTGCTTCAAATAAAGATTCCGAAACTTTCACAAAAAAAATTACTTTCAGACCAAATGCTTCCGGTCAGGCGATTTATACCAATGATTTTCTACAAAAAATTTCTGAAGCTTCAGGCAAAATGAGGGTTTATACCTCTTATAATATAAATACGAATGTCAGAAAAACTGTAACAAAAGTTAATAATACTAATAGGATTGTTGTAAGTATTGCAGCTCCTTCAATATCCGGCGATTATCTTTTTAAAGATTTTTCTTTGGAAAATTATCTTTTACCCGATATCTTTTCCGGGATTATAAGTGTTGAAAATGAGAACGGCAAAAAAATTATTCAAAAAAGTTTTAGATTTGAAAATATTGAACAATTCCCTCTTGTGATTCTTGACACAGTTTTGTCAACTTCAAACTCAAATATTATTATAAAAATCCCAAGCCTCGAACCATCATATTCTGAAAAAAAATATAATAGATTTATGAGGTTTGGCAATGCATTAAGAGATTATTACAATGCTTCCGATTATTTTGAAAACTTAGAGCCAAAAATACAAAAACTGGAAAGCCTAAAAATTGAATCTGTAATAATTGATGAGTTTACTCTTTGTGAAATTGAATCGGTATTAGGAGAGTTTGGTCAGAAAGATTTTTTTAATTTCCCCGTAATAAGACAAAAGGATTTAAATTCTGTGTTTTTTAAGTATGATTATTATGGAGAAAAGACGAGAAGTTTAAGGAGACTTTATAATCAAACTATATCAGATATTGATAAGTTGTATTTTGATTCGGGAAAAGAGAATAAATCAAAAGGCAATAGAAAACTTGCTAAAGATAACTTTAAAAGAGCTGTTAATTTTAATAAGTATAATGTTCCTGCTTTAGTCGAGTTAGGAAAGATTTATATAGATGAGAATAAAAATGACTCAGCTGTTTTTATTGCAAAACACATTCTTAAAGAAATTTATCCGTCAGGAGCTTGGTTAAATTTAGCTTTGGAATACTCTGCTATCTTATATGACACAGTTTGTAATAAAATCGATTTTTTTATAAACGAGAACAGATATCCTGAAGCCTTATCGGAGTTATCTAAACTTCAGCATTTTTGCTCAGATATTCAGCCTTTTAATTGTGATGACAGAGTAGCACAGATGCTAAAACGTGCTCGCTTTGGTGTGTATAATTCTTATTTGTCTGTTGCTCAAAGGGCGTATGATATAAATAACTTGTCTTTTTGTGAAATGTATGCTCAGAGCGCTATTGAATATCAAAAAGAACATATTGACATTATTGGAGAATTTAAACTGGCTGAAGCCATGCTTCAAAAAGTTTTCGTTAAGTATCTTATTTCTGCAAGAGAGCATCAAAAAGTTGGCGTCTTGGATAGAACAGTTTATTATTATGATAATGCAAAAAGGTTGTGTAACTCATATTCGTTTCTGATTTGTCCGCCAAATTTAGATTCAGATATTGCAGAAGCTCAGAAACAAAAAGATATTGTAGATAAGATGGCAATGTCAAAACCAGGTATTATTAACAATATCTCAATAGTTAGTTATCCTGAAGCTAAGATTGAATTCAGAAGCAGAATTCTTGAAACATTATCTCACGGACATCTTATGGCTTGGGCAGGTGAAATTGTTGAAGCAAAAATTTCCCTCGAAGATGCAATTAATGAATCGGAAATATTTGCTCTTTACTCTGATACTTTAGTTTTTTCAAGAATTCAAAGCCTAAAACAAAGAATCATACAGAAAGAATGTGAGCTTAATAATAATTCAATTAGTGATAGATTGCATAGAATTCAACTTCTTATAAAATACTCTGAATATGTAAGTGCAATGGACAGCCTAGTGAAGTTGAACAGATTTATTGATAATCTTAAGGATTGTGAAGTTAATCTTTTGGATTCAGTAATGATGTTTAGGGCTTTTTTACCCGCCGCCGAGTACCAGTCATTATTAAGATCTGCTGCGAGATTGTTAAATTCAGATGTGCAACACAAGCATGAGGCATTCTTTCAAAGGTATATGAGAGCTCAGAATATTTGGGAAACAAGAAATCTATCTGAGTTAGGAATTGAGCATTTGCAGTTAGTTGATTATATATCTAAATCTTCCCAAATAGAATTTATTAGAAACGGAGTAAATTATTTTGCTGATAATAATCAACCTGATAATGCAATACAGCTATTAATGGTTTTAAAAAACAAAGGAATTAGTTCCAAGAATGCAAAAGATATTCAAGAACATGCCGGTAAAAAAGCAGCTGAGTTTTTTAAAAATAAATACCCTAAAGAAAATCACTCTAATTTGGCCGATAAAATCACATTCAACGACAATTGGTTTAAACACTTTGTTTCAGCATTCAAAAAGGAATGGAGATAAAAGTTATTGTCTTTTCTTTTTCTAACTTAAAAATAATCTAAATAACAATAGTCGCTTATTTACATAATTTCTGAATTCTATATTTATTTGATTTTAAAATTATGTATTTTTATACCGCAAAAATGCAATCATTATTAATGAAAAAAAACAAAAATGTCACAGAAAATTGATCTAAAAAAAGAGCAACAAATAACACTAAACACTCCGCGCTACAAATACAGCTTTATTGCTAAAGTTTTCTTTGCCGGAATGGATATGATAGCAGGTAAAAAAGACGATTTGCCCAAGGCTAAATTGTTGGAAATTCTTGCAAGTATTCCATATAGGGTTTGGGAAGTAAGGCATTATATTAAGCAAACTAAAAAATACAAGAATTCGGCTAAAGTTGAAAAAGCTCAAAATGTTATAGAATGGGGTAGGGAAGCCCAAGATAATGAATATATGCATTTGCTTGTTATTCATGAAAAAATGAAGGAAGACGGAATTAAAGATAAATGGTATCTTAAGCCTGTTGTATATTATTTTGCTGTATTTACTTATGTTATTATTGCCAGAATGATGGCGTTTTTCAGTCAGAAAAGAGCATTTTTATTTAATGCTGAATTTGAAAATCATGCTGAAAATGTATATGCAAAACTAGTTGTTGATAACCCTCAGTGGGAAACTCAAAAAGTTAATAATCCTCTAGTGAAAAAATATGCAGATGTTGATACATGGGCAGATGTTTTTAGAAGGATTAGTTTGGATGAACGTGATCATATGAATCATAGTTTTGAGTTTTGTGGTATGCCGGATTTTGTTCATAAATATGACGGAATGCCTGAAAGTAAAATTTAAGGAGTTTGAAATTGTTAAAATAAAAAAGCCCCGAATAGGGGCTTTTTTATTTATTAAAATATACTGCTTATGCAGTTGTGTGTTTTGTGCCTCCTGTTTTTTCACGAACAGCAGCTTTTGCAGCAGCTAGTCTTGCGATAGGCACTCTGTAAGGAGAACAACTTACATAATCCATTCCTACTCTGTGACAGAATTCTACTGAACTTGGTTCTCCGCCATGTTCACCGCAAATTCCGATTTTCAGACCTTTTCTACCCTGTCTTCCTTTTTCAACAGCCATTTTTACAAGCTGGCCAACACCTTCCTGGTCAAGAACCTGGAATGGGTCATGTTTTAGAAGTCCTTTTTCAAGATAAATAGGAAGGAAGCTGCCAATATCATCTCGACTATAACCGAATGTCATCTGCGTAAGGTCATTAGTTCCAAATGAGAAGAATTCGGCATTTTCAGAAATTTCATTCGCAATTAGACAGGCTCTTGGAATTTCAATCATAGTGCCTACCAGATAATCTATTTTGTCGCCTCTTTCCTGGAATACTTTTTCTGCAGTTTCACGAACAATTTGCTCCTGCATTTTGTACTCTTCTTTTGTTCCTGTAAGAGGAATCATAATCTCAGGAATTGCCTTGATGCCTTTTTTCTTAAGGTTTAGAGCAGCTTCAATAATTGCTCTTGCCTGCATTTCAGAAATTTCAGGATATGTATTTCCTAAACGGCATCCTCTATGACCAAGCATTGGGTTGAACTCGTGCAAAGATTCAACTTTATGCTTAATCTCTTCCGGAGAAATTCCCATTTCTTTTGCCATCTCTTTTTGGTTTGCTTCTTCGTGAGGAAGGAACTCATGCAAAGGTGGGTCAAGTAATCTTACAGTAACAGGTAAATCGTGCATAGCTTCAAAGATGCCTTCGAAATCTTCTCTCTGAATTGGCAGCAGTTTTTCTAGTGCTTTACGTCTGCCTGCTTCATCATTTGCAAGAATCATTTCTCTCATAGCTTTAATTCTGGCTCCTTCAAAGAACATATGCTCTGTACGGCAAAGACCAATTCCTTTAGCTCCAAATTCGCGTGCAACTTTAGAATCTTTTGGAGTATCAGCATTTGTGCGAACGTACAAACGAGTATGTTTCTCTGCTAGTTTCATTAATTCACCAAAGTCTCCACTTAATTCAGGATCTTGAGTTTTTATCTTACCTGCATAAACAGAACCGGTTGAACCATTGATAGAAATGAAGTCACCTTCTTTATATTCTTTACCGTCAACAACCATTGTGCGGTCTTTGTAGTTTATTTTAATTCCACCTGCGCCAGATACACAACATTTTCCCATTCCTCTTGCCACAACAGCAGCATGAGAAGTCATACCACCACGTGCAGTAAGAATACCTTCAGCAGCATCCATACCACTTAGGTCTTCAGGAGATGTTTCCACTCTTACAAGAATAACTTTTTTCCCTTTTGCAGCCCACTCTGCGGCTTCGTCAGCGAAAAATACAATCTGTCCGGTGGCAGCTCCCGGAGAAGCCGGAAGTCCTTTTGCAATAGCTTTTGCTTTTGCAAGCTCTTCAATGTCAAATACAGGGTGTAACAATTCGTCAAGCTTGCCAGCTTCCATTCTTAATAGAACTTCTTCTTCTTTGATAACTCCTTCGCGGAATAAATCCATCGCTATTCTAACCATTGCAGCACCAGTACGTTTCCCGTTACGAGTTTGTAACATCCAAAGTTTACCTTCCTGAATTGTAAATTCAAGATCTTGCATGTCTTTGTAATGGTTTTCGAGCTTTTTCTGTTGTGCATTTAGTTGCTGATATAACTCCGGAAATAATTCTTCCAATGATGGATATTCTGATTTTCTCACATCTTCGCTTACGCCCTGAAGTTTCGCCCATCTGAGTGATCCTTCTTTTGTAATTTCTCTTGGTGTTCTAATACCGGCAACAACGTCTTCTCCTTGCGCATTAACAAGATATTCTCCATTGAAAAGATTTTCACCGGTAGCAGCATCTCTTGTAAATGCAACACCTGTAGCTGATGTATCACCCATGTTTCCGAACACCATCGCCTGAACGTTTACTGCTGTCCCCCATTCGATTGGAATATTATGCATTTTACGATAATATGAGGCACGTGGGTTGTTCCATGATTCAAATACAGCTAACACAGAACCCCAAAGTTGTTCCCATGGATCTTCAGGGAAATCTTTACCGGTTTGTTTTTTTACAGCTTGTTTAAACTTTACAACAAGCTCTTTAAGGTCACTTGCAGTAAGGTCTTGGTCAGACTTAACGCCTTTTTCTTCTTTCATGTGTTCCATGATAACATCAAATGGGTCTTCTTCTTCTTTTGAAGCAGGTTTCATTCCCATAACAACATCACCATACATTTGAACAAAACGACGGTATGAATCCCAAACAAATCTTTCGTTGTTAGTTTTCTTAATTAAACCTTGTAAAGATTTTTCATTTAATCCAAGGTTAAGAACTGTATCCATCATCCCGGGCATAGAAGCTCTAGCTCCGGAACGAACTGAAAGTAAAAGAGGGTTTTCTGCGTTGCCAAAACCGGCATTCATTTCTTTCTCAACTCTCTTCATGTTTTCTTCAGCTTCTTTTTTCAAAGCTTTGATAATATAATCGCGACCAAAAGCATTGTATGCAGTACATGCTTCGGTTGTAATAGTGAATCCGGGTGGCACTGGTACTCCAATATTTACCATTTCTGCCAAATTAGCTCCTTTTCCTCCAAGTAGGTTGCGCATGCTTCCGTCTCCATCAGCTTTTGCACCTCCAAAGAAATAAACATTTTTTCCTTTTTCGAAATCTTCTTTTTTCATGTGATAATAATTTTGTTTATATATTTAACGGTGTCTATTTTGTAGATTAATTTTCAGGATTGCAAATTTAATCAAAAATTCCCACCTCGCTAATTGAGAGTATTAAATTATTGTGATATTTTTTAATTAAAAAGTTACGGAAAACTTCCTAACCATAAACAACTAATCACATATTATCTTATCTTCGCTCTTGGTAAAAGTTGACTTTTTAATAACATTTTCAGTATTTTTAACAAAAATTTAATTTTGGCCTAGTTTTTGAAATTTCGCACAAGCATTTATAAAAGCATAATCACGTATTATTAGTAATTTAAAAAGTACAAACTATGGTAAAAAAAATAACAATTATTTTGATGGTTTGTTTGTTCTACGCAAATTCACCGGTAAATGCTCAGAGAATTTTCTGGTGGAAAAAAGATAAATCAGAAAAAGAACAATCACAACCTCAAAGAGAGACAGAACCATCACGCCCGCAAAGAGACATAACACCTGCTGATGATCCGGTTAAACCACAGGGCAGTGATACCAAACCTGCAAC
>CAZRNU010000085.1:0-13156 GCA_964601515.1 uncultured Bacteroidales bacterium
TGTTCAAATCCATGTTTTGCAAGCAAACTTGTACGTTGCCCGACAAATGCATATTTGTGCCGCCTATATATAACTGCTGCGACATAAGTACAACCGGGAAAAATAGTGTTAAAACTAGTAGTATATGTTTATTCATACCGGTAAATTTTATTTTAATCCTTTGAATTTTCGATAGCTTTAATTCTATTAACAAGCTCCTCAATAACTTTGTTTTGCATTTCGATTTTTTCATTCAATTCTTTAATAGCATTTACCTGAGCAACCAGAATAGGATGAATATCAAAATCCAGATATCCTTTTTCATTTGATTGAACAGCTTCCGGGAATACTTTTTGAACATCTTGAGCTACAAAACCAACTGCATCAGTGTTTGTTTCTTTAATCCCCATAGGGTTATCTGCTTTATATCTATAAACAACAGTTTCTAAGAGCAATATTTCCGAAAGACCTTTTTCGTAATCCCCTTTAATATCTTTTAGTCTTAAATCAGAAGGAACAGTCCATGCAGAAGAAGTTGGTTTTGCAGCTGAATTTTGAGATAGCTGCAACTGATATGCAGGGCTGGTGTTTCCAATACCTAACCTTCCGTTGTTTGTGAAAACAAATGGTCGATTCCAGCCGGTAGAACTTCCGCCGTATGAGTCGAGATTAAGAAGATTTCCTGTGCCGCGATTAACAATAATTGCAGCGCAGTCTGATGAAGAATAACTGGTATTTTCAACCATTAAAGAAATCCCGGCTGTAGCAGTATTTCTAGTATAAATTGTTGCTCCATCAGTCCCGGTTCCATTGTGAGTTACATAAAGCTTATAACTACCTGGCGCATTTGTGCCAATCCCAACATTAGTTCCATTATCGAATATTATTGAATTAGTTTGAGTATAAGTGCCACTCCATTTTGAGAGGTAATTATTTGTTCCACTACCTGTAACATTTGTTGTTCCACCGGCCCAGCTTCCGGCATCTCTAAATGAAACATTTCCATTAGTATCCATTACCATAATTCTGGTTTGAGTGGAACTTGAGAGGTTTTGCAATCTAACACTACCATCAACATGAAGTTTAGCTGTAGGGGTAGCAGGCCCTATTCCGACGTTTCCATTCTTAAGAACAGAAAAAGCATTATTTCTGGCCTCATTATGAGCTCCATTGCCCACAACGAAAAGTGGGTCAGTAGCAACCCATGAGTTTGTACTTCCGATTGCAAGATGGTATTGACCTACAGCAACACTTCTTAGGCTTTGAGCATATGCATTAGCTCCTATTGCAATTGCCTGAGCACCATTCACATAATTTGAATATCCTATTGCAAAAGAATGATTACCGGCAGCTGAATTAGCATATCCTAATGCAAATGCACCGACACCACTGGCGCTATTAAAAACCGTAGACCCGTATAGGTAAGGATAACCTTGACCTATTGCAACGGAATGATTACCAGATGCTTTACTATGCTCGCCTGCTGCAAATGCAAAAAAACCTTCTGCTGTGGCACCGTTGAGAGCGATAGAATTTGTTCCTGTTGCAGTTGATCGATTTCCTATTGCTGTAGCATAATTACCTTCAGCCTTGCTAAAATTACCTATTGCATTAGCATAATTAGCAGTAGCTGTTGCACTAACGCCTAAAGATAATGAACCAACATGAGAAGAGTTTGCACCAAGGCCTATTGCGAAAGAATAATCGCCTGTAGCCGAAGTATATACGCCGGTAGGTAAAAATGCTAAAGTGTCAATACCTTCAGAGCCTATAGCATAACTTCCTGACCCCAGAGCTTTGGATCCGGCACCAATAGCATAACTATTTCCTTTTGTGCTTGAGCCGGCAATTGCATTTGAACCAAATGCGTAGGAAGACTCACCTGATGCAACTGCACTTTTACCAATAGCAGTAGAATATTGCCTTCTAGCAATTGCCTGATGACCAAGAGCTTGAGAGAAATTACCTTTAGACATTGATTGAAATCCCGAAGCCCACGAGTTTGTACCGACACTATCAGGATGTTGCACAATAACCCTACCTGCCATAAAAGCTTCTTTTAGCGGATACCATAAAATTCTTGGTTCTCCAGGAAGAGGAATAATTTCGGCTGATGCAGTTTCAATATTAAAGAAATTATCAGTAATACCTGCTTTTTGCGTAGTATAACCTCCTACTGCAAAACCTCCACGACCTGTTTTTTTAGCGTCAGCATCTATATAAACTCTCACTGAATCGGGTGTAACCCTTAAGTATTCAATATTTGACTTTTCTTTTTGAGTAGTAAAACCTCCAACTGCAAATCCACCTCTTCCGGTTTTTTTATCATCATCATCAACATAAACCCTCACACCTGTTTGATATACTCCGAGCACTACTAATCCATCCTTGTTTCTTACTTCAAAAATCGGGTCATCATCGTTTGCTACTGCTTTACTGGTTACTTCAACAAACTGACTTGTTGTGTTATAATTCATAAGCGGAAGGGCTGCAATATTAGCTGCACTTGACCAATAAGCGAGCCTTCCAATAGTTCCTGTACCACTAACATTACCGGCAGGGTTTTGCCAAATCACGCCTGAAGTTGTTCTTGTCAGAACTTGACCATTCACGCCTGATGTATTACCTCTGTCGAAGAGGTGTCCTCTAAGACGAATTGCTCCGTTTACATCAAGCTTCTGAGAGGGTGTAGTCCCTATACCAACGTTAGTTCCATCGTTATAAATATTGCTGCTATTCAAAACCCACTGGCTACCATTCCAATAAGGAGTATTTCCCACTGCAGTACCTGGCTCTAAAAGCCCTTGTGGGCCCTGAATACCTTGCGGGCCCTGAGGTCCAACTGCCTTCACCCATGATGTAGTTGATGAGTTGTAATAGAAAAACTGGTTTTCTGTAAGATCATAAACTAGAAGTCCATTGGCAGGGTTAGGTATGGCAACCCTTTCCGTTGAAGTCATTCGAGGAATTAGAAATCCTTTGTTTATTGATCGAACATCAAAGATAGAGGATTCGTGAGGTGTAACTGAAGAAGTTTCTTCAGTAATAACAACTCCCTGACCAAAAACTGCTGTATTAATAATCAGAACACATACAACAGTTGAGATTGACTTAAATAAGAACACAAGTGATTTCATATTTGTTTTTTTAGTTTTGACAATATTATTGCTATCAGTTATATCAAATTGAAAAATAGATTTACATAACAAATTTGACAACTAATCTAATTCCAACTTACAAAAGTAGCAATTCTAACAGGGCTAAAAAACAGGAAAATTCCTTATTTTTCATAGGGGATTTTCCCAGAAAATTGATAATTAGTTTCCAAGCATTTTTTTAATCTGCTCCAATTCAGCTTTTAAATTATCTATCTCAATGCTTTTAGCTTTAAGTTCTTCAATGGTTTGTTGCTGCTCTTTTATAGCTTCTACCATAACAGGAAGCAATTGCTCATAATTTCTAATCATATAAAGGCCGGTTTCCTTATCAAAAACTACCATTTCGGGAACAACTTGCATAAGTTCCTGCGCTATAAAGCCAAGGTTGACAAATTCATCTTCATTATTTCTTGTATTTTTCAAAAATGGATGATGATTTTTGTCATAATTATAGCTATATCCTTTTAAAGCTAATACTTTATCAAGCGCAGAAGAAATAGGTTTAATATTTGTTTTTGCATTAGAATCAGACAAAGCATATTCATTATTCCTATATATAGAATTTGTATAAGTTTGATACCAATAATTTGCTGAAGTACCAAGGAAACCATAATTAGCCAAAGTGCTTCTAATAACCGGTTCATTGCCACTACCTTCAAAAACTATTTTATAGGTTGCAACATCAAAATAGGATGAACCAACCACATGAAGTTTATAACTCGGGGCATTTGTACCCACACCGACATTACCATCATCTCTAACAAAAAATGCAGAAACACCATTATCCTGAATATCAAAGTCGCCGGTACCGGATAAATTAAAAGTCATATTATAAGCAGCTTGAGTAATTGTAGTATTTTGAGTAAGTGTTCCCCCAAGTCTCACATCTCTAGTGCTTAGATTAAGACCATTGCTGGCAGTAGTAGCTTCGGAAGTAATGGTAGTCCATGAAGCAACACCTGTGGCAGCGTTTGTAGTTAGTGCCTGACCTGTTGTTCCTCTTGTAGTTGGCATTTGGATAGAATTTGCGCCTGTATTAAAAGTTAATGAACCATGAATTCTCAATGCAGCTGCTGAAAAGTCACCATAAATAAGAGGGGTAGTAGTATTTGAGTTTGCAATATATAACTTACCGGAGGTGGTTTCCTGATCTCCTGCAAGATTACCAATGTGTACACTATTAGAAATATTTCTAGTTGTTGTAGTATAAGTTCCATTCCCGATAAATACGTTATTCCAGCCCTCAACGGAAATAGCTTTTTGATAACCTATAATTACATTATAACTGTCTGTAGTGTTTGTTTTACCAATACTTTTTCCTGCCCAAGCACCTAAAAGGATGTTTCCGGAATTATTTGTTTTAATATTATATCCGGCTTCATAACCTATAAAAACGTTATAACTTGAAGAATGCCCCAGTAAATAACCGGAACTTGGCCCAATACAAATATTTGTACTTGGATAAGTTAATGGATTTCCGTCATCATACCCATAACCTGCAAAATCACCAATAAAGACACTATTATTATTAATTTCCTGATAGTATCCGGCGTTATTACCTATAAAAACACCTCTATTCCCTTGAGTTTTAAGAAAAGCAGCATCTTTTCCAATAATTATATTTTCTGCACCTGTATTTACTCTTCCAGCATTATTTCCCAAAAAAATGTTATTTGCTCCTGAATTTGAGTAACCACTTCCTGTACCAATAATAATATTATCGTTGCCTGTAGCACTATGTCCTGCATCTTTACCGACCATAACATTTCTTTGAGTAGTAGTTCCTCCCCTTCCTGTATTATACCCAATATAAACATTATCATAACCGGTAGTATTTGAAAAACCGGCCTCGAACCCTAGAAAGACATTTCTAGAACCTTGATCTAGCAGTGTTAAATGTCCGAGTGTATTAAAACCTGACTTATTACCAATAAAGACATTTGAGTGTCCGTATTTATTTTTATTTCCAGAATTATAACCAAAAAATGTGTTATATCTTCCTGAAACGCCTGTGCCGGGAATAGTACTAACCCCGGATTGGTGACCAATAAAATAATTATCAGCAGTCATGTACATAAAATCGTCAAGTGCTTTTTCGCCCTTTTGAGTAGTGAAACCACCGACAGCAAAACCACCTCTACCCGTTTTACTTGAAGCGGTATTAACATAAACTCTAGTGCTATCAGGCGTAACTCTCAGATATTCCGAAAGAGCTTTTTCATCTTTTTGAGAAGTAAAACCTCCAACTGCGAATCCACCTCTGCCTGTTTTAGTGCCGCTATCGTCAACATAAACCCTTACCCCAGTTTGATAAACCCCTAAAACTACCAATCCGTTTTTATTTCTAACTTCAAAGATAGGATCATCATCATTGGCAACTGTTTTACTTGTGATTTCAACAAACTGATTTGTAGTGTTGTAATTCATTAATGGAAGAGCTGCAATGTTTGAAGCACCCGACCAGTATGCTATCCTACCAGCTGTACCGGTGCCATTAACATTTCCGGCAGGAGCAGCCCAAACAATTCCTGATGCTCCGCGTGACAGAACCTGCCCGGCAGTCCCTGAACTATTATTAAAATCGAATAGATGTCCTCTAAGCCTAGCATTTCCACCCACATCAAGTTTTTGAGTAGGGGCATCAGTCCCTATTCCTATACCAAAATTTCCTGATGGGTTGAAAGATATATGTCTGCCAGTTCCATCAGTTTGAAAGTTATAAACACTTGTGTTAAGGTATTCCAATCTTAATCTATGAGTATTGCTATAACCAAAAAAGTCAATAATAGGTCCAAAACCTGCAACATTTCTCTGAACATTGATATAGTCAGCTCCATCTAACAATCTAACATCAAGCCTTCCAAGAGGGTTATTTGTGCCAATTCCAACACGATTACCATCATGAAACAAATTAATATTATTAACAACCCATTGACTCCCGTTCCAATAAGGAGTAACACCAATGGCACTTCCGGGGTCTAAAAAACCCTGTGGACCTTGAGGTCCAACCGCCATTACCCATGATGTAGTTGATGAATTGTAATAATAAAACTGGTTTTCTGTGAGATCATACACCAAAAGCCCATTTGTTGGACTTGCAATTGATGTTCTTTGAGCAGAAGTCATTCTAGGAATTAGCAATCCTTTTGTTGTAGACCTTACATCAAGAATTGATGAAGAATGAGGCGTTACAGTTCCTGTTTCTTCTGTTACAACTACACCTTGAGAAAATGCAGGCTTTTCAATTACTAATATTAAAATTGAGAAAAGCAATAAAGAAAGCCATAAGTTAATGTTAAGATTTACTTTCATAAGATTCGGTTTTATGTGAATTATTTATTTAATACTAATTATAAACAGATGTTTTATGGAAATTAATTACAAAAACGTTAATTATAGAATAGTTTTGAGCAATATTCTATAAAGTTACAAAAATTCCATACAAGAAAATAAATGCAAAAAAATATATAAAAAAAGCCAACAAAAAACTTTGTTGGCTTAGGTAATCGTAGAAAAAACTTATTAACGACTTAAAAAAGACTTGATAGTTTCGATTTCTGATTTCAACCTTTCTATTTCCTGATTTTGGTTTTCAATCATTTGCTGCTGTTCTTTAATTGCCTCAACAAGTACGGCAGACATTTCTGCATAATTTACACCCATAAACCCGTCAGTAGGATTAGTAAAGACCAATTCCGGCAAAATTTCTTTGATTTCCTGAGCAACAAATCCTATTCTGCTTCCCAGCTCAGGCTCTTCTTTCCAAGTAAAAGAAACTCCCCTAAGCTTCATTATTTTTTCAAGGCCATTGTTAAGTGTAGAAATATTATCTTTCAATCTAGCATCTGAAGTTGCTGTAGTAAAAATCCCTGTTGATGTGATGTTGAGAGGGCTACTATATGTTCCTGAACCAACAGACCTAACCCTTGCATTTCCGAGAACATCAAGAGTTTCTGTTGGAGCAGTAGTGCCAATCCCAACATTTCCACCAACTAATATAGCAGCATAATTTGTAGTTCCTCCCGATACAAAAACATACAAACCTCTGTTAATATTTCCTGTACCTGTCCAGTTGCCTGTAGACATAACAGCCAATCCGGTTTTTGTGCGAAAACTAGTTGTAGAGGTTGCGACGTTAGTAAACTCCATTCCGGTATAATTTACAGTTTTATCTCCTGTAGCGTTTACTTGCAGCACAGAAGTAGGATTAGGTACATTCCCAATTCCGATATTGCCATTTTTTAGAACAGTAAGAGCATTTGACTGGGAAGAGTATGAAGCGCCATTTCCGATAACAAACAAATGGTCACTATTATTCCATGTAGTAGTAGAGCCAGGAGTATACACAACATTATACCTCCCAAAAACAGTTTCATAAGCTGAATTAGCATAAGTTGATCTGTTAAAAGCGGCTGAATGATTTCCGTATGTATTTACCCAATAACCCAAAGCGAGCGAGTGAGGTGCATATGCAACAGTTTGCACACCAAAAGCTAATGAACTTTCGCCCCTAGATTCAACCTCAGCACCAATTGCCACAGAATATAATCCTTGAGATATTGATCTAGTTCCCATAACAACAGAACCGTTTCCACTAGCCAAATTATCATCTCCAAAAGCAGAGGAATATTGACCGCTTGCAGTATTTCCACCACCTACGGCAAAACTATTATAGTTTGTTGCTTTATTATTATTACCAAGAGCTACAGAATATGAGCCACTGGCAATAGCTTCTTTCCCCATAGCCACAGCATACATTCCAGATGCTTTTGATTCTCTCCCGGCCGCTGTAGAACCATAACCAGAGGCTAAAGTTTTGTAACCTAAAGCTACAGAATAATCTCCCCTGGCAGTATCTGCTAATCCGATAGCAACAGCTCCCATACCTTCAGCTCTTGACCCCTGCCCGATTGCAAAAGAATAGTTTCCGATAGCGTGGGCTACACCAGTGTTCTGGTTTAAAGAATCGACCCCAGAGCTTCCAAAGGCGAAACTTCTGAAACCTTGAGCCAATGCACCTTTTCCAAATGCATAAGCATCTTCATTTAGAGCCTGGGCATATTCTCCAACCGCAAAAGAATTAAGGGCACTCGCTTTAGCTTCTTTACCTATTGCAGTTGAGTTTTCACCCAAAGCTTCGGGTTTGTATCCCATTGCCTGAGATCGATTTCCCTTAGCCATAGCCTCATAACCAATTGCCATAGAATTTAAACCCACATCATTAACATCTGCAATTTTGACCTGACCTGCCAAGAATGCATTTTTTAAAGGATACCAAAGCACTCTGGCTTCGCTGGGGTTAATCAGATATGCATTACCGGTTTCAATATTAAAGAAATTGTCGGAATAACCTTTTTGAGTAGTAAAACCGCCAACGGCAAACCCACCTCTACCGGTTTTTGTTACTTTATCATTAATATAAATCCTAGTGCTATCGGGAGTTACTCTAAACAATTCCTGCATTCCTTTTTGAGTTGTAAAACCGCCTACAGCAAAACCACCACGGCCGGTCTTAGTATCATCATTTTCTATATATATACGCACAGAGTCGGGAGTTACTTTTAGATAGTCTATTCCTGCTTTTTCATCCTTTTGAGTTGTAAAACCACCTACGGCAAAACCGCCACGACCGGTTTTATCTACGCTATCATCAACATAAATCCTTACTCCTGTTTGGTACACACCGAGTACTATCATACCATCTTTATTCCTAACCTCAAAAATCGGATCATTGTCAGAGGCTACTGATTTCGATGTTACTTGAACATAATCGTTATCCTTAAGCAACATGTATGGAAGAGCATCTATAGAAGTTTGAGTATTCCAGTAAGCGACTTTTCCAACATCTCCGGAAGATATCTCATTATCAGATGAGATAACAGACACCCATTGAGTTATTGAGGCATTGTAATAGTAGAATGCATTTTCTGTATTGTCGAAAACAAGCAATCCATTTGCCGGGCCGGGTATAGCTAACCGTTGAGATGTTGTTAAAGATGGTATTAATACACCTTTATTTGTTGCTCTAACATCCAAAACTGAAGATGAGTGCGGAGTAACAGCACCAACCTCTTCAGTAACAACAACTCCCTGAGAAAAGGCAATTGTGTTTATTGATAAAAACAATATTGTATATATTAATACTGTTTTTAAATTTAAGCTTTTTTCTACAGATGCTTTCATAATTATATGTTTTTTGTTTTTTAAAAGATGATTTTCCAGCAATTAAAAAACCGATAATATATCGGTTTTTTAATTAACAAGCTAACAACGCCATTGTTTAAACACTAATTTAATTTTCAAGGTTTTTATTTATTAATAAGTTTTTCAAGTTGTTGGATTTTTGTCTCCATAATTTCTATTTGGTTTTGTTGTTCTTTAATAGCTTCAATCAATACAGGCACTATAGCACTGTAATTAACATATTTTACACCTTCGCCATCTGTCAAAACTGCTTCAGGCAATAGCTTCTCCAAATCCTGAGCAATTACACCGACTTGAAGACCTTCAGGTAATTGATTTATCTCTACTTTATCTTCATTTTCATTGCCCAATGCTATCATCTTGGGTATGTATTCATATGTAACGCCTTGCATACTTAGAATTTTATTTAATGCACCTTTCATTGGAACTATATTCTTTTTAAGATTTAAGTCTGACGGTTGATAACTTCCAGTGGTATACACACTCCCTGAAAAATAACCAGCCCAATTTGTGGTACCTCCAAAAGCATAAGCATACAAACCATAATTAGTAGTTGCTCCATAAGCATATGCAGACACCCCATGATTAGTAACTGCGTCAGTATTATAAACATAACCTCTAACTCCATGATTAGTTGAACTTCCATTTGCTCTTCCGTATATTCCATATGCTGTAGCAGCATCAGTATATCCATATATTGAGTATAATGCTGATGATTCAACATGTAAAGGATATGAAGGGGATAGTGTGCCAACACCTACTCGACCTCCTGAAAAAATTGCAGCATAGTTTGTTGTACCTCCCGCAACTTCAACATATAAGCCTCTATTCACTGCACTCGAACCATTCCAAGTTCCATTAGACGCTACTGTCAAAGCTGTTTTTGTTATACTAGCTGTACTAGACGTTGATTGATTAATTACTATAGCACCTTCGTGTGTTGTAGTTTTGGCCCCACTTTCTCTGACATGCAATCTGGAATCAGGCAATATCGTACCAATACCAACATTGCCACCTTCAAAAAGTGCGGCAAAATTTCTTGTTCCACCACTAACATTTATGTACAATCCTCGAGTTACAGAATTAGTACCATTCCATGTACCAGTTACTTCAATATGTATTCCGGTTTTTCTAAGGCTAGCAGTTGAAGATGTAGAGTAATTATACAATTGCATTCCCATAATATCGGTAGTTTTTGCACCTGATTCTATAATATGCATTTTTGAAGTTGGATTTGTAGATCCGATTCCTACATTACCAGTATTTCTATAAATATTTCCACTTGATTCTGTCCATTTTGAGAATCCTGGCAAGTCTGACAAATTCTGCCATGTACCAGTTCCATTCGCATTAGACGTAAGGACTTTATTTGCACCGGGTCCACCACCTCGAATTCTAATATCACCATTTATATCAAAAGTTGATGTAGGAGATGTAACATTAACGCCAACCCTTACATTATCAAACTCGCCATAAATAAGAGGAACTCCGGTAGCATTAGCAATATACAACTTATTTGAAACTGCCCCTGTGCCACTTCCTGCTTCATTCCCAATCATTACATTATAATTACCTCTATTATTAGTGCCGGCGAGATTACCTATAAAAACATTGTTTGTTGTGGAGGTTAGAATATTTGACAAACCTGCTCTATGTCCTATCATTGTATTGCTATGACTATCCTGATGCTTTCCACCTGCCCAATATCCAAGATATGTATTTTGACTACCGGTATTCTCCATTCCTGCAAATTGACCGAAGAAAGAATTATGTTCCCCACTCACATTCTCCTGCCCGGCGAAGAAACCCACAAAAGCATTTCTACTACCTGTTGTTGTTTTCTCTCCGGCATAGTCGCCAACAAATACATTTTGTCCGGCTTGGCTTACTTTCCCTGAGTAGTTTCCAATAGATATGCCCTGACTTGAAGTTGCATTAATACCTGCTTGGTGACCTATATAAATATTCTGCGAACCGAAAGTATTGCTTTTGCCTGCCAAGTGTCCGATAAAAACATTACTATACCCTGAGGTATTAGAAGCACCGACACTATCTCCTAACATTACATTGCTATATCCGGTAGTATTTTTACCACCACTTCTAAATCCTAAAAAAACATTATTTTGACCGGTAGTATTTTCATAACCTGAATTTGTTCCAATAAAAACATTATTACTTGCTGTTGTGTTTTTATAACCGGCATTAGCACCCATAAAAACATTACCTGACCCTGAAGTGTTGAAAACAGCAACTAAATCTCCAATAAATACATTTTGCTGAGCATTTGTAAGTCTTCCTCCTACATCACTACCAATCATAACATTCATTGCACCAGTAAAAGTATTACTGGCAGCGGTATTATTTCCAATTAGCACATTCCAGTTACCAAAGTTGCCCAGAGAAGCAACATTATTCCCAATCAAAACATTAGCTGCGCCACTAACATTTTCCCTGGCAGCATCATATCCTATTGCGACATTGGAGTTAGCGGTAGTATTTTTTAGACCAGCTCTGTATCCAAGAAAAACATTTGAGTTTCCATCGGTATTTTCAAATCCGGCCTGTGTTCCCAGAAAGATGTTACTATTTCCTGTCTTAATGCTATTACCTGCACGTTCGCCAATAACTACGTTATAATCACCTGTTATACCACCGCTATTATAACCTTCTCCGGCTTTATGTCCGATAAAAATATTATCGATTGCATCTTTAAGATTTAACCCTGCATCTACACCCATTATAACATTTCTTTCTGAAGTACCGGCATAAGAGCTATTACTCATACCTGCCGAATTGCCAAGAAAAATATTATTATCACCGGCATTATGCTCTCTCCCGGCATTAAAACCGATAAAAACATTTTGACTTCCAGCTGAAGAATTTTGTCCGGCTTGGCTTCCTAGAAATGTATTTCTTTGACCGGCGGGTAGGTTTTGCCCTGTACTTTCGCCAATGAAAGTATTACTTGACCCGGTGTTGGCATTTCCTGCGTATGTGCCGAGGAAAGTATTATAATTACCAGACACGTTACTTAATCCGGCTTCATTACCGATAAAAACATTTTGCACTCCCGACTCAATAAGCATACCCGTTCTATATCCCATAAAAACATTTAATTGTCCGGTCGTACTATTTTTCCCACTTTCAGTACCTATATATATGTTATTTAGTCCCATTGAGCCACCGGATCCACTCCACTGACCCATTCCGGCTTCTTTACCAATATAAATATTATTAACCGCAGTATTAGGTACAGCACCACCGGTATGGTTAAAACCGGCTTTTAATCCAATAAAAATATTGTCGGAGTTGTTTTGATTTCTGAATCCTGTACCGGAACCAATTAAAATATTATTACCGGCAGTAATATTGTTATATCCGGCCTGATACCCCAACAACACATTATCAGAGCCAAGTGTATTTGAAATTCCGGATTCAAAACCAAGGAAAACATTTCTGGAACCAAGATTAACATCTCCTATATCTCCAAGGTTATTCAAACCACTTTTGTTTCCAATAAACACATTTGAATGACCATGAATATTTTCTTTACCGGCAGTATAGCCAAAGAAGGTATTATATAAACCAACAGGTGCAATACCTGGAACAGTTTTCAGACCTGACTCATGGCCAATGAAGTAGTTTTCAGGAGTCATAAACATAAAATTAGTTGCCTCAGCTTTATCTATTGTAAAGCCACCAACAGCAAAACCACCACGACCTGTTTTAGCCTGAGGTTCTCTAAGATAAATTCTTGCACTGTCTGGAGTTATTCTGAGAAACTCCTGTCCGGTTGATTTTTGTGTTGTAAAACC
>CAZRNU010000086.1:0-13122 GCA_964601515.1 uncultured Bacteroidales bacterium
CCCGAATGCAATATAACTACGCTGATTTATTTCATCATAGATAAGAAAAACGAGATTATTGTTGTCTTCAACAGGTTTGTTGTAAAGCAACTTGCCGGATTTATCAAAATGGACAATAGCATTTTTATATGAAACAACTTCAGCATCATCGGTTTTTGCATTTGTAACTACCGCTAAAACGCCCTTTTCATAAGCTGCGATTTTCTCAGTTTTACACTCAGAATTTGTGTCTAATGCAACTTCCTTAACCCAATCAACCTTTTTATCGGCAGTAAATTTGCTAATGAATGCTACAATTTTACCGGATTTTTTTAAATATCCTCCGGCATATAATGGTAAGTCATTATCGAAGAATACATCTCTTGTGATATAATTTAATGACGAATAATTCGCATCATTTTTACCAATTATTCTTGGCGGAATGTCTGCTCCCTTGCCTGATATATTCTTCATTGAACTTTTTAGGCTGCTTTCATTCTCAAAAAACAGTTTTAGATTATTAAGCCCTGCATCAAAATTTTGATTTAACAAACTCTTCTGTTCAGGACAATAGGTCTGTAAGCCTTTGTCTCCTTTATAATAAGTATCAAAAAACCATTTGAATCTGGACACTTTATTTGGCGTAATTGAATTACAAAACTTATCAAGTGCTATATTGCTATGGTTCAATTGAATAGCATATCTGTAATAAAACCTCAACTTCCTGCTGATAAGAGCAGAAGTGCTATCATTAGGGTTGTTCAAAGGATTCTTGCCCAATAACATAAAATCCTGACGAACATTTAGATAGTCGAACAACTCTCTAATAAGTGAGTTATTGTCAAACTTACCAAGCCTAAACAAAAACAACTCATCGAATGATTTCATTTCCATATCAGGCTCAACGAAATTTATCCTGGATAGAAATCTGATATTATCATCAAAGTTTTTTTGAATTTGTTCGACTTCTTTTTTCAGAGCAACAACTTCATTATTGTAAACTTTTCTGTAATCTTCTATCCACAATCCATAATTCCAAAGATCAAATGTGTCTTTAAGGAAGTCACTATTTGTAATACCGTCTAATCTAAACGTTTGAATTGGCTTAAGTCGGTACTGTTGATTATATGCGCCAACAATTGCCTCAACAGTTGAAGTGTATTGTCCAATCTTAACTTGATATGTTTTTTTATGACCTTTTAATGGATATAATGTAAGAAGTTCTTTATACTTTTCAAATGAAGCAATACTCGAATTAAACTCAAATTCAAGTTCTTTAAGTAAGTCAAGGAAGTTTTCATCTGTCTTTAGTAAAACCTCATTAAGGTTGTCAAAATCTCTGTTGATATAATTAAAAATTCTGACACAATTATTATAATGATCTTTAGAAATTTCAAGTTCATCAAAAATAAGCCTAACAGAATCCTTGTAATTTTTTGAATATTCTTTTCTTGCTTGAGCGTACTGCAAAAAATCATTTTCATTTGCTCTATATCCCGGAGCTCCAATGGGAATATTTGCATAAAACTCTCTGTTTCTTCTAAGATCAGCTCCACTAAAATACACTACAAACAAGTCGTAATACAAAATCGTATTTGCAGTCCAATATTCAACAAGTTCAATTTCCCTCAAAGGATCAAGCTCTTTAAAAATCTCTTCAGAAACGTTTGCTAACTGAATATATGCATTTGCAAACTGAGGATTTGCAGCTCTATATTTAAAAAGCCTGGAATAAACCTGATCATTTGTCAGATTATCAATCTCTTTATAAATATCTTCATACTTAACTTCTTGAGAATAAGAATTAAATATGAATAAGCAGAACACTAAACAATGAATCCATCTTGCAAAAATTACTCTGCCTTTAATGTTTTTGTATATATAAAGATTTCTTTTCATCCGAAATAATTTGTTTTTAATTTGTCGGATGGAACTCGCATGATGATTTTCATCCGTATATGTGTTTAGCGAATCATGCTCGTTTCATAACATTTTCAATATTTGCATATCACATACCAATTAATTGCCGGCACTAATAACATCAAGCACTTTAAATTCTACCCTTCTATTCATTGCTCTATTTTCGTCTGAATCGTTTGGCACAAATGGTTTTCTTAACCCATATCCTTTTGCAACAAGTTGTTTTTGTGCAACGTTGTTTTCAAGTAGATAGTTAACTACACTTTTGGCTCGTCTATCAGAAAGCAAGAGATTATATCCATCAGATCCAACATTATCAGTATGAGCTGAAATTTCAATTACGACCTGAGGGTTAGTATTAATTAACTCCACTACTCTATTAAGCTCAGGAAACGACTCAGCTGTAAGCTCGGCTGAATTTGTTGCAAAATATATGTTATTTAGACGAATTGAGGTTTCAGTTTTAAGAGGTACCAAATCAACAGCCAATTCTGAAACAGCATCATCTCCAATGTTAAATATCTGATTATGAAAAGAATAACCCTGAGCTCCTTTTACTGTAAATTCATACTGGTCACCTTCTCTTAACATTGCAGTAATTTTACCGTCTTTTACATCTTGAATAGTGAAAAAGATAGTTTCTTCGCGGTTTAAGTTGGTAATTAATATTTCAGCAGAAACACCTTCTCTAGTGTCAGCGTCGGAGATATAAAATTCTATTGCTCTTTTTATAGGTTCAAGATTTATATCTCTATAAAACTGTGAAAAAAGAATATCACCCTTAAGGTTGAATCTAAATTCATTTTCTTTAAATCCTGGGGCTTTAGCACAAACAATATATTCTCTACCTAAAGGCAAATTTAGAGAAAACACACCCGGCTCTAGCCTTGTGGCATAAATCTTTTCTACAACCGAATCATCAAAATCAATAATATCGGCAGAATCAGTAACTTCCTTTTGCATTTTCTTTAACCATTGCCTTTCATCTATTAATACCTCAACCCAAACATTAGCTTCTAATGGTCTGAAAATTTCCTTATCAAATACAGAAAGAACCAACTCTGCATTATCAAATAATTCAATTAACTCGGGCCCAAAAACTTTTTCCTCGCTTCTATAATCAAGTTGGAAACTGGCAAAGGAGTATCCCTTTGTTCTCACATCAACAATATAATTAGCTCCATCAGGCAAAAGAATCTCAAATTCACCGGTTTCCTTGTCTGTTTGAAAATATCCCAATACACTAAGAGTTGTAGGGTCAAATACTTTTAATTCTGTACTAAGCGGTGCTTTACTTTCCAAATCAACCAACTTTCCTTTTGTTGATATAGTAGGTAAAGGGATGAACGACTCGGGCAATTTATCTTTAAAAATATTAGCAGCTATAGACCTTCTGCCCTCAGATTGCCTAAGATAATAAATATTATCTCCAATTATTCTTGGTATTATATTAGTTTCTTCAGATGAGATACTTGTTAGTAATGTTGGCAGCAACCAAGTGCCATCCATTATTTCTCTTGCAAAATAAATATTATAACCATCTTTGGGATTGTCTTGCTCTATAGATGAGAAAAACACAGTTTTTCCGTCATTTGTAATGTGAAGCGCAAACTCACAACCTCGATTCAAAGCATCGTGCAACATTACCGGCACTTCCCATTTCCCATTTACATCCTTTACAGCTGCAAATAATTTATGACAATCAGGTGCTCTTTTTGGCTTTTTTATGGAGAGATCTGCATTACCTCTTGATAAAAATATTCGTTTGCCATTTGAACTAATCGATGGATGCATATCATCACTCATACTATTGATAGTATAACCCATATTTATATGATTACTCCAACCTCCGGACTCCCTTACTGAATAATAAATATCATAAGCTCCGATACCTCCGGGAAAATCAGCATGGTAATAAAGCACCTTACCATTGAAATTAAAAGATGGTCCTCCAATATTTGAAGTAGACGACTTAAAGTTATTAATGTTGTCGATAGGCACAGGTGATGTCCAAACTCCATTTTGTAAAAAGCTTTCCATTAAATAACTCCTTACTTCAGTTTGCACTGAAATAATCAAATAATCCTCATTCGGCGAAATTGCAAATCCGGTAATGTGAATATCATTCAAACCCATTGCAGTAAGCTTCTGACCTTGTCCTTTTATGTTATTGCCACATAAAAATGAAATCAGCAGAAATAAAATCGGAAAAAGCTTTAAATTTGGGATGCGCATTTAGAATTAGTTTTTATGAATTTTGACTCAAAAATAACATATTTGTTATTCATAATAAACCTTAGAATGTATTTTCTTTGTTTGCATAAAAAATTATTAAGCATAACCTTTATCAAACGCAATTAATATGAGACAACTAATTAAAATATTAAGTATCGGATCTATTGTCTTTTTATTATCATTATCAAGCCTTTCTCAGCAAGCAAATGAAATGCAAAAATTCCTCGAGAAGGCTGCTGCCTATGAAGAAAATGCTCCCGACAGTGCGCTTTTCTATTACAGAAAAGTGATTCCGGATATGATTTATAATTCTGCATCATTTAACACTTGGATGAACGAATCCAACAACTCAATTAAGTATTATGTTGCTGTTGCTTTGGCTCAGTCAGGAAGGATGGAGATTTCAAAAGGGCAAAAAACAAAAGGGATTAATAATCTGGAGCTGAGTTTTGAAATTGCATCTAACATCAACAACGATGCACTTTCAATTTTTTGCTCTGATAACTTGGCTGTTGCTTATGCGCAAGCAAGAAGCTATGAAAAGGCAATTACTTATTTCAAGCACTCTCAAATACTTTATGAGAAAACAAATAATATTAATGGAATTGCGTATTGCCTTGGAAACATTGGAGCTATTTATGCTAATATGGATAACTTATACGGTGCTGCAACATATTACGAACAACTGCTAACCCTACAACAAAAAAGTGGTCAAGGAATTGGTTCTGTTTCAGATATTCTCAACATTGCAATGCTTTATACCAGACTTAATGAAAACTCTAAAGCTTTTAGATTGTGGGATATGGCACTTAAGGAATCTCTCGAGTCAAATAATGAACAGTATTTGGGTTTAATTTATTCAAACTTGGGAAGCATTCATTATAAAACAACACAATATGATAGAGCTCTCGATTTCTATAATAAGTTTTTAGAACATTCTGAAAAAACTCAAAATCTAAGAGATGAAGTTCTAGCGTTAAACAATATTGCCATTATACAATTTCACAAAAGCAACCTGAATGAATCTGTTAAATATTGGGAAATAGCACTTCAAAAAGCGATGCAAAGCGGACAGGGACAAGTGGTTTTTGATGCATTGATAAATCTTAGCAATATATATAACCTGCTTGGAAATCATGATAAGTCTATAATGTTCTATGAGCAATATCTGGCATTGGCAAAACAAATTAATGACCCGGCATTTACTGCCCGCTCTCTTACTGGAATGGCTGAAATACAGTTTCAGGCAGGAAATTACAATAAATCACGTGAATACTATATCGAAGCATATGATACCTATATTACAACAGAAAATTTTGTTGAAGCCTCAAAAATTAACAACCTTATTGCACAAACATATATTAGAGAATATAAAATAAATGAAGGAATTGCTCAATATAGAAATGCTTTGGACTATAATTTACATTCCGACTCTCTGATTCTTGCCGACACTTATCACGGAATGGCAGATGCATTCAGGATGTTGCGACAGTTTGAATCTGCAGATTTATACTATCAGTCTGCTTTGAAAATATATACTGTTAAAAATAAAAATGACAACGCTGCTTCAATTATAAATGCAATGGCATATATGCAAGAAGTTAACGGTGATTTGCCAAAGGCTGTAGTATTATATGAACAAGCTCTTTCAATGGCTGCTTCTTCAGGCAATAAAGAAGCCGGGGCGGCAATATACAACAACTTGGGCGTTGTTTACCGACAGCTTGGTGACTTGCCTCGAGCAAGAAACTCATATTTAAAAGCAATGACTATTTACGAGCAAATAAATAATCAGGATGCTGTTGCTTATTGCTATAATAACTTAGGTATTATTTATGAATTATCGGGCGACCTCGAAAATGCAAGCATATATTATGAAAAATCATTAACTATCAAAAGAAATACTCTTGATGTTCAAGGATTATCAACTTCTCTGTTAAACATTGGAAATATACAAAAGCTTCAAGGCAACTTTGATAAAGCAAGAGATTACTATGAACAGGCCTTGGCTTTGAGCGAACAAATAAATGATTCACAAGGAATTGCTGTTGTTCTGGCCAATCTTGCGGCATTATATATAGAAATTGGCGACTATTATAAAACAATTGCATATGCCAACCAAAGTAAGCAAATCTCTGAAACAGGCGGTTTTCTTAGCTCATTAAGAGAATCATACAGACAGCTTGCTTGGGCTTATGCGGCGATAAACGATAATACACAAGCTGAAGAGGCTTATCTGAAGGTTACATCTATTAATCATGAGGAAATTGACAGAAACTTCTCGATACTTTCTGAAAGCGAGAAAGAGATGTTTTTTAAAACAGTTGAAAACGACTTTGCTAGATTCCACTCATTTGCCCTTGAAAGATTTGAAGAAAACCCATCAATAAGTATTCATGTTTTTAATAACTTGCTTAAAAACAAAGGTTTATTGTTGAAATCTTCAACTGCAATGAGAAATGCTATTCTAGGAAGTAAAAACGAATTTCTTATAAAAACCTTTGATCTTTGGATACAATTAAAACAGGAAATTGCAAGACTTTATACACTGCCTGTTAGTGAAAGAGATACAAATGTTGAACAACTTGAAGAGCAGGCAAACAGCCTTGAACGAACATTAGTAAGAAACTCAGCTGAATTTAGCCAATTCGATAAATCTGTTAATGTTTACTGGGAAGATATCAAAAACAAATTAGGAGCTAATGAGGCTGCAATTGAGTTTACGAATTTCAAGCATCTTCAGGGTGAAGTTATTTACTCTGCTCTTATAATTACTCAAAAAAGTGATTATCCGGTTATGATTCCTTTATTTAAAGAATCACAACTTGAATCTCTTATGGGTGTATTTGCCGGAAATAATTATCAGTACATTAATAACATTTATGGAAGATTGGTTCAGCCTGAAGTTAAATTATATGAGTTAATATGGATGCCATTAGTAGAATACCTTAACGGCGTAAACAAAGTATATATTTCTCCTTCCGGATTGCTTCATAAAGTATCTTTTGCCGCTATTAGCAAAGGACAATCAGGCTTTATAATTGATGATTACGAAATATATAACTTAAGCACTACTGCTCACGCTCTAGCACTTATGGATGTTGTTATAGACGAAAATAAAGCATTAACGCTTTTTGGTGGAATAAACTATACCATCAATTCTAAAAACAAATCCTGGAAATACTTGCCCGGAACTTTGGAAGAAGTAAACATTATTGAAAAAATAGCATTTAGTACAATTAACGATATAAAAAAAATTGAAGGAAATTATGCTACTGAAGAAATGTTTAAAGAATACGCCCCACATAGCAACATTTTACACATAGCAACTCACGGGTTCTTTTACCCTGACCCTGAATTAATTGATAATCTGATGGATTTTGAAATTCAATTTGAAGATGTTCAATTTAGGGGAGGAACGCCTTCTTTTGGGCTGAATAATTTTGTAAGAAACAATAACCCATTAATGAGGTCAGGGCTTGTTTTTGCCGGCGTAAACGACTATTGGACAGGTGAGAAAGAAATTTCAGGAGATGACGGTGTATTAACAGCCCTTGAAGTTATCAATATAGATCTTCGTAAAACAGAACTTGTTGTTATGTCGGCCTGTGAAACAGGGTTGGGAGAAATTAAAGGCAGTGAAGGAGTATATGGATTGCAGCGTTCTTTTAAAATGGCCGGAGCTAGTTACTTGATTATGAGTCTCTGGCAAGTGCCAGATAAAGAAACATCCGAATTTATGTCGCTCTTCTATGAGTTTCTTACAAGCGGAAACAGCCTTACAAAAGCATTTGCCAAAACCCAGAAAATTATGAGAGAAAAGTACGACCCGTTCTTCTGGGCAGCGTTTGTTTTAATTGAATAAAAAAGCATGAAGTAGTTAATAATAAGGAATAATGTTTCTTTAATCTTGTTTAGTATTTGGTTTACAGAAAAACATTTCACTAAAAATTAGTAATTTTTATGAAATTATAGCAATTAATTATTAATTTTATACTTTGAAACAATACTAAACCAAAAACCCAAAATTATCAGCTATGAAAACCCTTAACATTATTTTAAAATCAACAATTGCAGTATTTCTGATTCTGACTTTTATTAATACTCAGGCTCAGGAATATAAAACTATCAGAGTTAATGGCACTATACTGCTTGAAAAGAATAACACACCTCTTCAGAGTGGTACAGAATTCGAAGAAGATGACAATCTTGTTTTTAAAAGTTACAACTCTCTAGCAACAGTTATAAATGCTCAAAAAGGTCGTTTTATATTAAAGCCCGACAACACCGACCTTGCATATGCAAAAGCTAGTTATACGCCTGCTATGAGTAACATTAGCTCAAGGAGTGGATCTTTCATTACTGCTCTTGATTTGAAAAATCACCTAGATGGTAAGTATGTTTTTTATGAAGAAATGTTTTTGCAAATTAATCCTGAAATTTTTCCAATGTCGGATAACAAATACTTCTTCTTAAGATATATGTATGAAGGTGATACTATCAACAAAAAACTTGCTTTTAGCAAAGACACCTTGTTTATTGTTACTTCTCAGGTTTTTAGCATCGACAATAATCCTGTAGATTATTCAAAAGTTAATAATATTGAGCTTTGGTACATGCAGAGAGATTTGGGAAATAAAATTACACTAATTAGTAGTTTCGAACCGGTTATCATTAATAATGAAGAACTAAAAAGCGAACTTGCTATAATATTTGAGGCTTATTCCGACAAGTCTGAAGAAGAAAAAATTAGTGAAGCAATTTCCTATATTCACGAATTTTACGGCACATCTAATCAGGAAAACTTCAGAAGTTGGCTCCACGAAAATATGGAGAAATAATTGTTAGTAGCACTTTTTAATTTTGATTTTTTGTTATGCGGGAATTAAAAATTACAATTACCCTCGTGTTTTCTTTTGTTGCTTCGTTAAACTTGTTATCTCAAAACAAAACTCCCGACGTTCAGCAATACAACAGACAATTTATCATAAACTATTCTCAGAGAGAATACGGCGATAGCTGCGCTCCGCTTAATTGGTCTATAACTCAGGACAACCGAGAAATAATGTACTTTGGCAATGCGTACAGAGTATTGCAATTCGATGGAATTAACTGGGATGCAACAAGAACAACTCTTCATGGAACATATGTTACAGCATTGCACTCAGATAAAGATGGTAAGATTTATATTGGAGCAAACGGTGAATTCGGATTTTTAGATAATAGTGATAACGGTAAAAAAATATACAAATCTTTATCTGATTCACTGCCGATTGAAGACTCTTTCTTCTCAAATGTTTGGAGAATATTCGACTATAAGGGTTCTGTTTTGTTCTTCTCCCAAGAGCAGATTTTTATCTGGGATGGCAATGAAATAGAAATTATTCACCCCGAAACATCATTTCACCTTGCATTTGTAGTAAACGACGAACTGTATGTGCGACAAAGAGAAATTGGTTTAATGAAGTATGACGGCAATTCATTTGTGTTGGTTAATGATGGAGGCATCTTTAAAAATTATGGTATTTTTGGATTATTTCCTGATAATAATGGTGACATACTTATTGTTACTCAAGAAATTGGGCTTTATAAATATCTTAACAAAAAAGATAAAGGACAAATTGTTTCAATAAAAACACCTTACCTAAACTATCTCAACAATTCTCAAATCATTGGCGGAACAATTCTGCACGATGGCAACATAGCTCTTAATACTGTTAGAAACGGAGTTATTATAATTAATCATAACGGCATAGTAAAATTTGTTATAGACCAAAACAGTGGACTTAGAGATAATGAAGTAAAACAAGTATATCAAGATAAGAATAATCAGCTTTGGCTTGCGCTAAACACAGGCATTAGCATGGTAAATTACAATTCGGGAGTGTCTGTGTTTGATTATAATACCGGGCTCTTTGGAACGATGCAGTCTGTCGCTATTCACAATAATGAATTGTTTGCAGGAACTTCAATAGGTTTGTTCAAAATGAGCAAAAGACCCACCGACAGAATCTTTAAGTTCTTTTCTCAGATTGAAGGTTTTAATGCCAGTGTTAACGAATTACTATCAGTCGGAAACACACTAATTATTGGCTCCAGAGAAGGATTGTTTGGCTGGGACAATAAAAAAGGTATATTCAAAATAGCTTCTATTGATGCATCATCAATTTACTGGTCGGAAAGCAAAAAACTTTTATTCGTAGCAGGTGAAAATGGAATTTTCATCTACACCAATACACCCTATTGGGTTGAAAAAGCAGGTTATGAAGAATTATCGGTTTCGAATCCATTAAATATTTCAGAAAATCTGTCGAATACAAATAACTATACAGAATTATGGTTGGGAACTTTAAATGAAGGTATATGGCAGATTCTTGTTAAACCGGACTTTTCTTATGAATTGGACATTTTTATTGGTTCGGATGACGGTCTTACAGGAACTTGGTTCAAAGCACAGACGTTTGACAATGAAGTTCTATTTCTGGGATTAAGTGGAATAATGAGATTTATAGATGAGGAAGAAATTAGAAGTTCTTTCACCGAGGAAGAAAAAGAAACCGCAGTAAAACTAAGAGGTTACTTTGATTTTTATCATATTGAGGGAAGAGATTCTATTGCAGTGCTTCATCTTACAAAAGAATACGGAAAAATATGGATTTGCATAGACAACAAAATGTTTTTCGGAGAAAACTTTGATAGTTTAAATCATAATCCTTTTATTACATTAGACGCCGGAAGAATACATGCAATAAAACCTGTTTCAAACAACAAAATATGGATAGCCGCTGATGATGGATTAATCGTGGTAAATACAGATTGGCAAAAAACTTATGATAAACAACCTGTTGTAAACATCAGACAGATAGTCATTGCAAACGACTCTTTACTCTTTCATTCATTCGACCCTGAAAAGACAAAAGATAGAAATAGCCTCCCATTTTACAACAACAGGATTACTTTTAATTTTGCGTCATCTTTTAACGAAAATAACCAAAAGGCTAAGTATTCATATATGCTTAAAGGCTTTGACAATGATTGGTCTGACTGGTCATACATAAGTTTCCGTGATTATTCCAATTTAAGAGAAGGTGAATATGAGTTTATGGTAAGAGCGAAAGATATTTATGGAAATATCAGTAATGTTGAATCTTTTCATTTTAAAATCTTACCACCCTGGTACCGAACCGTTTGGGCTTTTGTGTTGTATGGTATAGCTGTAGTTTTGGTAATTCTCCTTATTGTAAAACTAAGTATAATGAGGCTGAAAGCCAAGAATATTCAACTGGAAAAAATTATCGAAAAACGCACTGAAGAAATTCGTAATCAAAAGGATGAAATCGCCAAACAGCACAAAATTGTTGTACAGCAAAAAGAGGCAATTACCAGCAGTATTAAATACGCCAGTAGAATTCAAAACGCATTAGTGCCGCAGGAAGATTTCTTGAAACAACACTTAAAAGACAGTTTCATATTATACCAGCCAAAAGATATTGTTAGCGGTGACTTTTACTGGATAAAATACACTCCCCCCTATTTGTCAATTGTTGCAGCCGACTGCACGGGTCACGGAGTGCCTGGTGCATTCATGAGTATGCTGGGCATAGCATTCCTTAATGAAGTTGCACAGAGAGAAGACCCCGGCAAAGTTTCAACTGTGCTTGAACATCTCAGAGTTTACATGAAAAACACATTAGGACAAACAGGTGACAGATATGAACAAAAAGATGGTATTGTTTTGGCTTTATGCACATTAAATATTGAGACCAATACACTATATTTCGCAGGAGCAAACACCCCACTCTGGTTAATTAGAGACAACGAACTTATAGAATTTAAAGCCACAAGAAATCCAATTGGTATTCATCCCAAAGAAATGCCTTTCGAAGCTCATACAATTGAAATTCAAAACGGAGATGCATTTTATTTATTCTCCGACGGTTACGTTGACCAATTCGGAGGGCCTGATGATCAAAGAATTGGAAAAAAAGCCTTCAGGGAATTGCTACTTGATATATACAAGAATCCAATGCATAAGCAAAAAGAATTATTGGATTTACACCTTAGAAACTGGATGGGCGAAGAATTTTCTCAAATTGATGATATTCTTGTAATGGGATTCCGGATATAGGCGTGTTGCAATTTAAAATATCAGTATTTTACTGCTTTTTTCCCACATTAATTAATATATGTTTGCTAAGTACTTTAAAATACTAAAGGCATGAATTTTCTTATAGCAGATGACATGTACACAAATCGCCTTAGAATTGGTGTAATATTAAAAAACTTAGGACATACATTCGAGGAAGCAGTTGATGGAGAGGATGCATTAAAAAAAATTAATGCTAAAAACTTCGATATTGTATTAATGGACATTGAAATGCCTCGAATGAATGGGTTCGAAACTCTTCAATGCATTCGCGAAGAATTACCAATTAATAAAAGGAACCTCCCGGTTATAATCATTTCCAGTCATGGTTCCTTTAGCTATTTTAAAGATTATGACAAATATGGCTATAATGCTATTCTCACAAAGCCTTTTACTGAAGAAAAATTTGAAAAAGTTCTTTCAGAAGTATTCAAAACAAATTATAAATTATAATTCCCAAATCGCACATCTATTCAATGAGCAATAATTTATACAAACAAATTCTTCAAAAATCCTCTTTTGCTTTTGCTTATCATAAAATAATTCTTGATGATGCCGGCAAACCCATTGATTATGTCTTTCTGGATATTAATGAAGAGTTTGAAAAAATTACGGGACTTAAATCTTCTTTAATAATTAATAAAAAAATATCTGAAGTTATTCCTGAAATTAAGAACTCCGATTATGATTGGATTTCAATGTATGGAAGTATTGCACTAAACGGCAGACTGTCTAAAAACCTCTTATTAACAATTCCTTGTAAGTTATTAACAACCAGATAAATAGGTAATATTTTTCTTGGAAATACCTGATTTTATTGGTATTTTTATTACATGAAATTT
>CAZRNU010000087.1:0-12955 GCA_964601515.1 uncultured Bacteroidales bacterium
GTATGTGCAATTATTGCAAATCGTCAGGCTAAAACCTACAGCAAGGATTATAAAAAATCTGTTGAAAAACTAATTGAATTAGTTCTTGAAAGATTCACATCATATTAATATGTAAGATTTTATGATTGCAGATGAGGTTGAAAAAAACAATGAGATAAAAGCCTTAATTAGTCTAATTGACGACCCCGACGAAACTGTTTACACAGAAGTTTTCGATAAGCTTATTAAAGAAGGTCAATTTGCTCTGCCTTTGCTTGAAAAAGCATGGGAAAATACATTACAGCCTGAAATTCAAAACCGAATAGAAACCATTACTCACCAAATTCAGTTTGAGCTGGTTTGCAATGATTTGAAAAATTGGTTGAACGGAGAAATGGACATTCTATCAGGTGCATTAATTATAGCCAGATATCAATACCCTAATCTTACAGAAAACGAGATTAAATTTGAAATAAACAAGTTAAGAAAAGAAATTTGGTTAGAGCTTAATGACAATTTAACGGCATTAGAACAAATAAAAGTTTTTAATCATATTTTTTATGAGGTAATCGGGTTCAGGGGAGACAACACAAATTATCATTCGCCTCAAAACTCATACATTAATATTGTATTGAACAGTAGAAAGGGAAATCCGCTTTCTCTTGGAATTATTTATATTATACTATCTCAGAGTCTCGAGCTTCCGATCTATGGAGTGAATCTGCCTGAGCATTTTGTACTTGCCTATACTGCAAAATCTATTGACCCCGAAACATTATCAATTAAAGATGATAATGTTCTGTTTTATATCAATGCATTTAGTAGAGGAGCTGTTTTGTCATACAAGGAGATTGAAGATTTCATAAGAAAACTTGACTTAGAGCCGATTCCACCTTACTTTAGACCTTGCAGCACGCTCGACATAATAAAAAGGATGATAAACAATCTAATACTTTCTTATGAAAAGACCGGAGAAAAACTTAAACTAAAAGAATTGAAAGTATTAAAGGGTATTTTAGAACAAAAAAAGCCCTGATAGTTAATCAGGGCTTTTTCATTATCATTAAGCTTCAGCAAGCTTTAGTTTTATTTTTTCCAGTGGCAACTTATCAGTTAGCCCTTTTTCTTCTATAGTTTTAAAAAGAGACTCAGTGCTAATAATTCCAGATTTCAAGGCGAAGAAAAACACTCCATAAATTGAAGCATCTCTGGCTCCAATACTTCTGAAATCGTGGACAATAATTTCGGCTCCTGTTTCAGGCGTTAGAAGACTTGAATCTATAAAAAGTTTTCCTGATTTCATGTTTTTAATCCTTGCTTTGTTGTGAGCTAGACCGTCTGCACTTGTTATTACAACAGCATCCGGAACATCGATACCATGAAATAAAATCTCTTCAGGAGATAAATTCAATTCGGCAGTAGAGAAGCCAACACCAACAGTAACAGGATAGCTGCCTTTCTGAGTTACAGACAATCCAGAACGAATAGACGCTTCCGAAAGAAGAGTTGCAGCCAGCTGAACTCCTTCTCCGGCAGAGCCGCTAAGGATAACTGACATAGGATTTTTAAGATAACTGTTAAACCCTTTCTTGATATCAGGCACTTTCGCAAAGAGATTATTTGTCTTTCTGCCTTGTTGATTTTCAAAAGCATTTCTTTTATTAATCCACTCGCCAATTTCCTTGCCTGCTTCTTCAACAATTTCTTTAAGCTTTCTTTTTGGGTTAAGCTTTACTCCATAGCTAGGACAAATTTCCATAACTTCAATCAAAGAAAAACCTTTAGTGCCAAACGCAACTGCTAATTTATCCGAGAAATCTCCGATGCCAATAATTCTTGAAGTAAGAGTTGCTCCGGCAGTATGACTTAGAGCACAAATGTCATAACCTGCAAAAGGATTACCTTCGTATGAAGTGGTTGTGTTAAATCCTTGAGGAGTAAGACCGGATGTTTGACCACCTGTCATTCCATAAAGAAAGTTGTTATGAACTACAACTGTCATTGGAAGATTAAGCCTGGCTGCTTCCATAATATGTTGCAACCCGATAGTTGAACCACCATCACCGATAAAAACGATAACTTTCTTGTTAGGATTTTCAACTCCAAAAGCTATTCCCGCGCCCAATGCTGCTGACCTGCCATGAAGACCGTGAACAGTATGAGTATTAAGGCATTTATCAATTATACCATGACAACCAATATCAGTTACCACAATAACATCCAGAGGGTCGAAGCCCATTTTCTCTAGAGCCTTAGCTGTATTTTTTGCTATAAGATCGTGTCCGCATCCTTTACAAAAAGGAAGAGCATCCGTATTTAAAATTGCTGTATGTACTGTCATTATTTTACCTCCTGAATAATTTGTTGTGGTGTAATCATTTTTCCAAGATTTCCTACAAATCTTAATTTCGCCGGTTTATTCATTCCAAACAAAATATCTCCAAATTGATTGTTAATATTTTCTTCCGCAATAACTACCCTTGAGTATTTCTCAATTATTTCCAAGTATTGTTTTGGAACAGGCAGTATAGTTTTGGGAATTAACAATGATGTTTTAATGCCATCTTGTCTTAGCTTGTTAACTGCATTCTTAGCTGCAGCAGCAGTAATTCCGAATGATATTACAAGATTCTCAGCACCCTTTTGTTCATCATAATCATAGAAAGTGTAATTATCAAGGCAACTATTGTTTTTATCCTCCAACCTTCTGGTATTAGCCATCGACTCATCGTTTGAATGCTGAAGAATTCCCATTTTATCGTGAGTTGAAGCATTAATTCTAACCTGACAATCATTTTGAGTAACAGGTAGAAAATCAGGAACCAATCCTTCACCGTCATAAGACTTATAACAACAATTTTGTTTGTCATTACAGCTAAAATATTTTCTATCAACAAGAGAAATATCCTTCAGCTTATCTAATTGAAAGCTTTTATGCGTCATCACTTCCTCTTTTGATGTTAGAAGAACAACGGGCGTTCTTAGTTCAACAGCCATTTTCACAGCTTTGTCAGATAATTCCCAGCTATCCTCAAAGTTAGAAGTACAAAGCACTGGAATTGGATGTCCACCTGATATCATACCTTTTAGCAAAAGAAGATCTCCCTGAGCCCCGCATGTTGCGGTACCTGTGGCAGGTCCTAATCTTTGAACTAAAATAATAACCATTGGCAACTCCATCATATATGCCATATTGATAGATTCTACCATAAGAGCAAAGCCCGGGAAAGATGTAGCGGTTACCGGAATTTTCCCTGTAGCAGCTAATCCTGTCATCCACTGTATTGTGGTAATCTCATCCGGTGCAGGCAACATCAGAGGCATTCTCTGACTACTGTATGCATATAACAAATTTGCAGGCGTTATAGGATATCCTATAAACGAATCGGCTCCTGCACGTGCCAGTCCTTCAATAATTAGCCTTGAAGCATCTACCAGCGTGTATGCGCCTTTAGTGGTTTCTTGCATAAACAACTCCTTTTTTAATTAGGTTTTCTATTATTTCTGAATTTAAATCAAGAACATTTTCTAAAATTTCAACAGTATGTTGCCCATAATGTGGTGGAGGCATTAACTTTTCTTCAACAATACTTTCATTTGAAGAAAAAGCAACCGAGCGAACACCTTTTATTTCCCTTCCGTCATAATAAATGCTTTCCAGCATCATATCTTTAGATTCAGGGCTTTCAAAAACTTCCTGCATATTAAAAACTCCACCGGCAGGTACTTTTTTTTCCGACAGCAAAGATAAAATATCTTTGCGTGAATATTTGGCAATTAGCTCTTGTAAAATGCCATTTATTTCATTTTTATTTACTACTCTATTTTGATTCTTAGCAAACTTAGGATTGGTAACCAAATCCAATCTTCCAAGTTCACTCACCAATGTAAGAAATTGCTTTTCAGTTCCAACAGCTAAAACAATTTCTTTATCATCAGATGTTTTGAATATTGTTCCGTAAGGAACAATATTAGGATGATCTGATCCTATTCTTTGAGGAATTTCATTACCAACCAACCAATTTGTTGCCTGATTAGCCAAAGATGCCAACCCTGATCTAAAAAGTGATGCTTCTATATACTTACCCTGTCCTGTTCTCTCTCTATTTAACAAAGCTATTAAAATTGCTTCTTTTAGCTGGTGAGCAGCAAGAATATCCATTAATGCTACAGGCATTTTTACAGGAGGCCCCCCTGCTTCACCATTCATATATGTGAAACCTGTTTCTGCCTGAATTATAGCATCAAATCCGGCGCGGGGATTTTGCATTCCATAGCCTGTAATATGAGCATATATGATTCCGGGATTTAGTTCATACATCTTTTGGTAATGAACCATAAGCTTTTCTGCGTCGCCCGGTTTGTAACTTACCAGAACTATATCACATTTTTCTATAAGCTTATAAACTATATCAAGACCTTCCTGTTCGCACAGATTCAGCGCAATAGATTTCTTACCCCAGTTTACTGATGAAAAATATCCGGAGATATCAGTATCTGAATCTTCTTTTGGAAGTTTCCATTTTCGGGTAACATCACCTTCTGTAGTGTTATTTTCAACTTTTATAACATCTGCACCCAGTTCGGCAAAGAACATCCCAACGCTTGGACCGGCAAGAACGCTGGCCAGTTCTAGAACTTTTAGACCTTTTAGTGGAGAATTATTGTTCATGTTAAGGTTAAGGTTAAGGTTAAGGTTAAGGTTAAGGTTAAGGTTAAGAATTGGAGATGTCTTTTTTAGGAAATATCCTTATACCAAATGATTTTTTTATAAGCTTTTTCTGCTTTGCTTTAGCATAGAAATTCCCTATTATAATAAACAAAATTGCTGCACCCACTGCAATATAAGTGTCTTCTATTTTCCACCATCCTGAGAGCTTTGCAACAATATTAACAAGAACAGCAATAGTACCTCCAACGAAAGCCCATCTTACACCGTCAGTGCTAATCCAACCACGCTTATAAATACCCATCATAATTACTATGGCTCCAATTGCCCTAATACCGTATGAAATATATGCCATGCTAAGTATAGCACCTGTACTGTATAAAGCTAGAGGAATAGTAACAAGATTAACAATGATAACAAGTTTTCTTGCAGTTGAGATAATCTTTTTGTCAACAGCAGTTTTATTAATAATTCCGTGATAAATATCTTTTGTTGCAATAGTAACTACAGCAAAATTAACAGGACCTACCGTAGACAATATAGCAGCAAGAATTCCAGAAAGAGCAATACCACCTAAAACAGGATGAATAAATTCAGGAGTGGTCATTAGTGTAGGTAAAACCATTTTGGGGTTTATTGAATTAGTGGCGGCATCCCAAAGCGGGCTGGTAGCATCAGAAATATTGAAATACTTCCCTGTTTTTGCAACCAAACCCAGCAAGGCTACCATTATACCAAAAGGAGCAATTATAAATGCAGAAAGAATAGCAGCTTTTTTTGCAATTGGCGCTGTACGAGCTGCAAAAATCGGCTGAATACTAGCTTGTCCGGCCATACCACCCAATACACCTCCAAGAATAAGGCTCCAGGCATAACTCAGACCTCCGCTGAAAGGGTTATATAAATTATCTGGAGAGCCTTGTAAAATCATACTGTTTTTTAGCTCAGCAAAACCACCAACATCGCTTACACCAAGCCAGGCAGCTACGCCAATACCACCAAACATAACAATAACATGAATAATTCCGGTGATTGCCAATGCATGCATCCCGCCAAAATAAGTATAAAGAGTAATTACAAAAGAAGCAATTAGAACTGAGTAAATCCATTCGAGATTAAACATTGCTGAAATAACAGCAGAGGCAGTTTGAAGCTGCACAAATGCCAATACTATGTAGGCAAATAAAAATGCAACGGCCGAAATTGCTCTAGCACGAGGTCCAAAAAGGTTCTCCAGCATTTCACTTACCGTATGAACATTATTCTTACGATAATGTCGGGCAACAGTAAATCCAATAATAATCATTCCAATAGCAGTTGAAATGTTGTAAAGAATCGGCTGTAAAGTACCGGAAACAAATGATTTCTCGCTAACGCCAATTGTACTCATTCCACCCAGCCATTCGGAGGCAACAACAACAGCGCATGCAACAACACCAAGGTTTCGCCCGGCAACCAAATAGTCGGCTGCTGAACGACTTGCAACTTTTCGTGTAAGTAATGATATAAGTGTGATTAATCCAAAATAGATTAAAACCACAATAAGATATGTACTCATTTGATTTGAAAATTAAAGATTGAAGAATAAAGATTGTTTTTTATAAGATTATTAAACCAAATCAAATTTTTGATTTACTTTAATAATGCGGCAAAATTATATAATTAGTTCTGATTAGCAATGACAATTAAACGCTGTTTAATCACTTTTGTGTTAAAGATTTTAACGTTTGTATTTGAGTGTAAAATTCCATAATTTTGCATACTTCAAAAACTAGAGTTTTAAAATAAAATATAACACTTTACAAATTTTAAATTAGAAAGTCATGGGAAAAATAAAAGTAGCAATTAACGGTTTTGGCCGTATCGGCAGATTGACATTCAGAGCGTCTCTGACAAGAAATAATATTGAAGTAGTTGTAGTAAACGACCTTACTAACAGTGCAACACTGGCACATTTGTTAAAATACGATTCAGTTCATGGTAAATTCCCCGGAACTGTTGCTGCAGAAGGCGATTTTCTTGTTGTAAATGGCAAAAAGATTAGAGTATATGCAGAGAAAGACCCTGCAAACCTTCCATGGAAAGACCTTGGTATAGATGTAGTTGTAGAATCTACAGGTGTATTCCGCGACAGAGCAAAAATTTCAAAACACCTTGAAGCAGGGGCAAAAAAAGTTGTACTTACTGTTCCTTCAAAAACTTCTGACGATGTTGACGCAACTGTTGTACTAGGCGTTAACAATCAAGACATTAAGCCGGAACATAAAATATTCTCAAATGCATCATGTACAACAAACTGCCTTGCTCCAGTTGCAAAAGTTCTTAATGATACTTTCGGAATTAAGCGCGGATTGATGAACACTATTCATGCATACACAAATGACCAGATTATACTTGACGCGCCTCACAGTGATTTACGCCGTGCAAGAGCAGCTGCAATGTCTATCATTCCAACAACAACCGGAGCTGCTAAAGCTGTTTCATTATGCATTCCTGAATTGAAAGGAAAACTTGACGGATTTGCGATGAGAGTTCCTGTTTGCGATGGTTCTTGCGTTGACTTAACAGTAGAGCTTGAAAAAGAAACTACCAAAGAAGAAATCAATGCTGCAATTAAGAAAGCTGCCGAAGGTCCAATGAAGGGCATTCTTGAATACTGCGTAGATCCGATTGTTTCTATGGATATAATAGGCAATACACATTCATCAATTTTCGATAGCGGACTAACTCAGGTTATGAAAGGTAATTTCGTAAAAGTTGTTTCTTGGTACGACAATGAATACGGATATTCATGCAGAGTAGTAGATTTGATTGAGAAAATTATGTAATTTTCATTGAATTGTAGAGACGCCATGCTTGGCGTCTCGGCATATTCACAAAATGCACAATTGCGTAGAGACGCTTGGCGTCTCGGCATATTCACAAAATGCACAATTGTTTAGAGACGCCAAGCATGGCGTCTCTACGCATTTATAGGGAAATATTTTAATTCCAATTTTTCACCATCCAAAACCACATAGGAATAATTTTTAAACCAATCGCCTGTATTAAAATATTTAATTCCTTTTTGAATTTCAATTTCCATTGGTAAATGTCTGTGTCCGAATAGAAAATAATCGTAATGTTCTTTTTTAAGAACACTTTTACAATATTGCACTAATCTTTCTTTTTCTTCTCCAAGAAATATTTCATCAGTAATTCCATTTGCCAGTCGGCTCTTTTTTGAGAAGTAAAGAGCAATTCTAGTCCCAAATCCGGGATGTATATAGGAGAATAATTTCTGACAGACTCTTGATGAAAAAAATCTTTTCAACCTTTTATAGCCATTATCTCCGGGTCCAAGTCCGTCGCCATGTCCGATAAGATATTGTTTATTATTTATACTTGCACAAACCGGTTTTCTATACATTTTCAAACCCAGTTCCTTTTCAAAATATCCAAATGCCCACATATCGTGGTTACCTGTAAAATAATGAATATTAACTCCGTCGTCTGAAAGTTCTGCTAATTTCCCCAGCAATCTCACATATCCTCTGGGAATCACTGTTTTATATTCAAACCAAAAATCAAAAATATCTCCAAGAAGAAACAAATCAGAAGCATCATTTTTAATACTGTCTAAGAAAGAAACAATATGCTTTTCTCTAACAAGGCTTTGGGAATAGTCAGGAATACCCAAATGTGCATCGGAAATAAAAAATATCTTCTTTGAAGTATTGATCTTCATTTTCTGTTTTATTGTGCTACAAATATAAGTTCAATTATTTAAACTAACAGTAATTTCTGCTTTTTGCTATATGCTTTTCAATAAAGTAGCAAAAAACAAAAAAAATAGTATTTTAGCAGAATGAAAGAGTGCTTTTATATATTTCGAAGTAAGCTTCATTAATAAAAATCATTTTTATGAAAATCATTTCTACTACCAGAACTTTTTTATTTGCTTATTCGATAATTATTCTACTTTTTACCGCATTTAATTCATTTTCTCAAAAACCAAATTTTGAATTTGGAAAAATAAAAAAAGAACAATTCGATTTAGAAAATTACAGGGCAAAATATCCAGGCGCACCGGCTGTAGTAATAAGTGATTTTGGGCATTGTAAATTTAAACTATGCGAAAGAAGCGGAGTTTTCCAATTTATTTTCACAAAATCAACAAGAATAATAATTTTAAATGAATTAGGATTAGACTACGGCGACATTAGCATTCCCTACTATGAAACTAAAGACAATCGAGATTTGATATCCACTTTTACAGCAAACGTTTATAATTTATCAGACGATAAAATAAAAAAACAAAGTATTAAACAAAAAGCCGGCTACACAACAGATTTAAAAAATAACTGGAAAGTTCTAAATTTTTCTTTACCAGGTGTAAAGTCAGGTAGCATAATTGAATACACTTATAAAATAGTATCAGACTTTCCTGAATACTTGCCTGACTGGAGATTCCAAAGAAGCATACCGGTAATATACAGTGAGTTTAATTTAGATTTACCTTCTATTTTTATTTACAGGATGTCATACAGGGGATATGAAAAGCTACACACAAATAATCAAAAAGCTTATATGGAAACACTTAAGCTCTATAGAAAAAGTAATGTTTATGGCAATAAAACAACTGATGCTGGGTATTATTTAATTAATATAAACAGCACAAAATTTAGCTGGGTGGCTAAAAATCTGCCTGCATTAGTAATTGAATCTCACATAGATAACATAGACAACTATGCCTCAGTTATGACATTTGAATTAATAAGTTATGACAGATATGATGATACGACTCCACCTAAACATATAGCAAATTCATGGGAAGATGTATTGATTTATTTAAATAAAAAGAAAGGCTTCGGCGACTATTTAATCAACGCTCCTGCAGTTGTATATAAAGAATTTGAGCTTAAATCATCATCTGATTTCAACACAGACCTACAAAATGCTTTTAACGCAGTTACTTCAAGAGTTGCTTGGAATAAAAGTAATAGTTTACTTGCTCAAAATTCTGTTTCTGATGTTATAAAAAATGGAAGCGGCAATAGTGCTGAAATAAATCTATTATTGTGTGCATTACTTAGAAATATGGGACTGAATGCTCACCCTGTTGCACTTAGTACTGTAAATAATATCAGACTATTAAACTCCCCAACATATTCAGATTTAAACTATATTATAGTAGCTGTTTATGACGAAAACAACAATATTGTTTTACTTGATGCTACAGATCCTGATTTGCCTGTTGGATATATTCCAATAAGAGCTATAAATGGGAAGGGCTATGTTATGATGCACCCAAAAGTGCAAGCAATCAATTTATTAAACCCGGAGCCAAAAACATTTATCAAGAATTACCATCTCACCCTGAATGCTGATGGAACCTTCGAAGGTACTTTCCAAAACAAATACCTTCAATACAACAGCTATCTATTAAACAAGGATTATAAAAAGGATGGGAAAGAAGAATTCTTAAGCTCTTGGGAATCAATTCCGGGTTTAGATATGATAGATTATAATATTTTGCCACCTAAAACACCCGGAGACCCGTTTATTACTGAGGGTAGCTTTAAACTCGAAGGATTTGCTCAACTTATTAATAATGAAATGTTCTTTGAACCTTTACTGTTTGAATCAATTAAAGAACATGAATTTAAACAAGAAACCAGAAAATACCCGATTGAATATTTTGTTGCTTCAAATGAAGAAATAAATATAACGATTGTACTTCCTGATAACATTAAATTAATTGAATTGCCTCGTCCTATTAGGGATCAATGGACCAGAGCTTTTTCTTATGATATGACGGTTATTGAACAAGAAAACAAAATCATCATAAGCTCTAAGAAACAAATGCTTAACACTAGAATTCCACCGGAAAACTATAATGATTTTGTGGAATTTCTCAATCGAATTGTTAGTGGCAATAAACAAAAAATATCGTTGATAAATACAAGTTTATAGTACCTTTATAAATAACAACCCAATTTTGTGTAAAACAATTTTTTAAATGAACAAGTTATGAAGATTAATAAAATTTCGCTTTTTGCATTTATACTAATTATCCTTGTTGCAACAAGTAATTCCATTTCTCAAAAACCTGTTTTTGAATATGGAAAAATATCAGCTAAGGATATTGATATTGAAAAATATAAGCAGAAATATCCGGATGCACCTGCTGTTGTTATTGGAGATATCGGTGAATGTAAGTTTAATATGGAAACAGTTGATCATGTACTCGCAAAGTTTCAATATGTTTTCATACAAACCACCAGAATTATAATACTTAATGAGAAAGGACTTGATTATGGAAATATATCCATTCCATATTATGAAGGAGAAAACTCAAAAATGACGATAACTAATTTTCGAGCAAATGTGCACAATCTTAAATCAGGGAAAGTAAGTTCAACAAGAATAAGACAAAGAGATGGCAGCATAATAGAATATGAGAGCCAGATGAGGACTTTGAATTATTCTTTGCCCGATATTGCTCCAGGATCTGTAATTGAATACAGATATACAATAGTATCAGATTTCTACAGAAGGTTGCCGGAGTGGAAATTTCAATCAGTAATTCCTGTCGAACACAGCGAATACAACCTCGATTTGCCTGCATTTTTTAATTACAGACTAAGGTATCGTGGTTATGAGGAACTTGCAGTTAACACTCAACGAGCATACACAGAATCAATGAGCTACAGAAAAACATCAGTAGTTTATGGAAAAACTGTTGATTCAGACATTATAAAAGTGTCTGTACCGGGTACTAGATACAGATGGGTTGCTAAAAATATGCCTGCACTTGTTTCTGAGCCATTTATTGACAATATCCATAATTACGCATCAGCAATTTCTTTCGAGCTTCTCTCTATGGATATAACTCAATACGACCATAATACAGTAGTTACACATTATGCAAATAACTGGAATGAAGTTGCATCAGCACTAAATGGGCATAATGACTTTGGGGGCTATTGGATACAAGCTGCCTCAACAATAGCCAATACATTTAGTCTACAAGCTACCGGGAATTTTGAAAATGATATCAATAATGCATACAATGAGTTGCAAAAGAAAATTAAATGGAACAAAAACAACAGTGTAACTGCCAGAAGAACACCCGCAGAAGTAATTTCGAGAGGAAATGGTAATAGTGCAGAGATAAATCTATTGTTGTGTGCATTGCTTAGAAATATGGGGATTAATGCTGATCCTGTAGTATTAAGCACTGTAGATAATATCAAATTGTCAGAAAGTCCAACATTCTCAGAGTTAAATTACGTAATTGTAGCAGTACCGGATAGTAATGGAAAAAATATTTTTCTTGATGCAACAGAACTTTATCTTCCGGCCGGATATCTGCCAATTCGTGCTTTAAATGGTAAAGCTGTAATTTTAACCGCAACCAGAGCAAATATTATAAATATCTCCAACCCTGAACCTAGAAAAACAGTTAAGAATTATACAGTTACAATGAATGAATCGGGCGACTTTGAAGGGAGCTTCGAAAATCATTACTTACTGTATAATAGTTATCTGTCAATGAAAGATTACAATATAAAAGGCAAGGAATATTTCAAAACAAATTTCACATCAATTGAAGGTTTAAATCTGAAAGAACACGAAATAATAACACCTGAAAAACCGGGAGAAGCTTTTGTTATAAAAGGAAAATTTTCTCTAAAAAATGCAACAAAAACAGAAAACAATGAAATATCTTTTCTTCCATTACTTTTTGAAGCAATAACAGAACATGCATTTACAAGTGAAACAAGAAGATATCCAATTGAGTTTTTTGTTCCTGAAACCGAAGAAATAACATTTACAATTGAGCTTCCAAATAACTTAAGAATAAAAAGTATCCCTGAACCACACACTATATTATGGGGAAGAACTTTTTCGTATGATTACAAAATAAGCGATGATGAGAAGACTATAACTATCAGTACCAGAAGAGATATTAATGAAGCAACTGTACAGGCCGACAGATATAATGGCATCTTAGATTTCCACAACAGAATATTAATAAAAAACTTAGAGGAAATAATATTGGAAATAAAATAATTAAATTTGCACCCATATTCGGGGTGTAGCGCAGCCCGGTAGCGCGCTTCGTTCGGGACGAAGAGGCCGGAGGTTCGAGTCCTCTCACCCCGACTTTTAAAAACCGTGATTGCTTAATTTATATGCAGTTACGGTTTTTTTATCAACTTTTTTCTAAAAAAGACAACAATAATTCTTTGAATTTATTTTTTGCTTATGAGACGTGCCATTATGTAGAGTCACGCCTGCAGGCGTGGCTCTACGTGGATT
>CAZRNU010000088.1:0-12867 GCA_964601515.1 uncultured Bacteroidales bacterium
ATTTTTTCAATTAAATATGCCAAAAATAATCTCTCTTCCCAAATTTGAAGACCCCCGCGGCAATCTCTCTTTTATTGAGGAAAACAAACACATTCCTTTTAAAATAGAGCGTACTTACTGGATTTATGATGTGCCCGGCGGGCAGGTGCGCGGCGGCCATGCCTTTAAAGAACAACAGGAGTTTATTGTAGCGCTCTCAGGCAGTTTTGATGTAGTGGTCAAAGATGGTAAAAACGAGACCCGTTACAGTTTAAACCGATCCTATTACGGCCTGTATATTGAAGCTGGGCTTTGGAGGCAGATGGAAAATTTCAGCACCAACTCACTGGCTTTGGTTTTAAGTTCTACACATTACCAGGCAGGTGATTACATACATGATTTTGAAGAGTTTATCCAATATCGCAATGGAAGGTAAGAAGAGCAGCATTTACGATTGTGTTATTTTACCATTAAATAAGGTACATAACAGGGCCGGAAATATCACTATTGTAGAAGGTGACGTAAATGTACCTTTTGATGTTAAAAGGGTGTATTATCTTTATGATATACCCGGTGGAGAAGACCGGGGTGGCCATGCACATAAGGAACTACGCCAACTAATTGTTGCTGCTTCCGGTTCTTTTGATGTGTTGCTGGATGATGGTTTAAATAAGAAGATTGTAACATTAAACCGCCCAAACTATGGTCTTCTAGTTGTTCCTGGAATATGGCGTGAGTTGATGGAGTTTTCATCCGGGGCCATATGTCTGGTATTGGCTTCGGAGGTTTATGAGGATGGTGACTACATTCGCAAATATGATGAGTTTTCAACATGGAAATCCTCGAAGTAAGCGAAACCAAATACACTGAGATCATTGCAACACCTTACCATATTTTTGGCTCGGCAGCTTTCAATGATCTGAACGACGGGAAATGCGACACCGTTTATTACCTACTATTCAAAGACAGCAAATACCGGCTTGGCCTGATAGCAGGAACTAGGAATAATGAACTTTTTTCTCCATTCTCCGCCCCTTTCGGTGGGTTTAGCTTTTTATCCTCCGACATCAGGATGCAAGCCATCGATGAAGCACTTGACTTACTGAAATCATGGGCAGAGGAGAAAAAGTTTGCATCCATCAACATTACTTTACCCCCTGCGGTTTATAACGAAAGTTTTATCGCCAAACAAACCAATTGCCTTTTTCGCAAAAGTTATATTATTGCCAAATTTGACTTGAACTACTCTTTTAACCTGGATAGTTTTGATGAAAATTACACTGATCACATCTGGTACAATGCCCGTAAAAACCTCAAGATTGCTCGAAACTCAGGGTTGACTTTCAAAATGTGCGCAAGTGATGAGGAAAAAGAGCTGGCATATGAAATTATCCGTAAGAACCGCGAGGCACGTGGGTTCCCTCTTCGTATGACTTGGCACCAGGTGAAAAAAACTACCCGTATTGTTCCTGCCGATTTTTTTATAGTGAATGATGACCTTAACAGCCCTATAGCTTCAGCTATTATTTTTCATGTGAATAAAGCTATTGTACAGGTAATCTACTGGGGTGATCTACCAGAGTTTGCCAAGTTCAAAACAATGAACTTTCTTTCATTCAAAGTTTTTGAATATTACAAAACAACAGACATAAAAATAGTTGACATTGGCCCATCAAGTGAGAACTCACTACCGAACTTCGGTTTATGCGAGTTTAAGGAAAGTATAGGCTGTTTTATTGACCCAAAACTTACTTTAAACAGACAATTATAAATGGATATTCAAATTGTACCTTACGATCGGGAATTCCTTAGCCTTTCATGGCAGTGGCTAAACGACAAAGAAATAAAGGAGTTAACCAATACACCTGCATTTACAAAAGAATCGCAGCTTACATGGTTCGAATCTTTAAAATCAAAAAATGATTATTTAATTTGGGGAGTTGAAGTTGACACAATACCTGTCGGTGTTTGCGGACTAAAAAAAATTACACAAGATGATTGTGAATACTGGGGCTACATTGGCGAGAAATCATATTGGGGCAAAGGAATTGGAAAGGTCATTATGCAACTATTAGAAGATAAAGCTAAAGAAATAAAGTTGCAAAGCATTTGGCTTCAAGTATTACTTGAAAATACTCGTGCAATAAGACTTTACCAGATCCTTGGATATATTGAAGAAAAACGAACTGATGAGTTGCTTTTTATGCGGAAAATATTATGATAAAATTCCTGGACTTACAAAAAATAAACACCCAATACGCTTCCGAGCTTAAACAGGTCGCTGCAGAAGTTATTGATAGTGGCTGGTATTTGCTTGGTGAAAGAGTAAAACAGTTTGAAGCCAGCCTTGCGCATTACATTGGAGTAAAACACGCTATTGGTGTTGCAAATGGTTTGGATGCACTCCGCCTTATTTTAAAAGCCTATATTGAATTGGGCGTTATGAAAGAAGGTGACGAGGTAATTGTGCCTGCAAATACTTATATAGCTACCATACTCGCCATCACAGATAACCGATTAAAGCCAGTGCTGGTTGAGCCGGATATTAATACCTATAATCTCGATATTTCATTAATTGAGCAGCACATTACTAAACGTACCCGGGCTATTATGGTGGTGCATTTGTATGGCAGGGTTTGCTGGAGCAAAGAATTAGTGGAAATTGCAAAAAGATACAATTTAAAAATTATTGAAGATAATGCACAGGCCATTGGAGCTGAATGGACCGGTATTAAATCAGGTGCACTAGGCGATGCTGCTGGGTTTAGTTTTTATCCGGGTAAAAACCTGGGCGCATTGGGTGATTCTGGTGCTGTAACCACAAATGATGATGAACTGGCATCAGTTATTCGCGCTTTGGCAAACTATGGCAGCAAAAATAAATATATTAATGAATATCAAGGCTTAAACAGCAGACTTGATGAGATTCAGGCGGCATTTTTGAATATCAAATTGAAATATATTGATCAAGAAAATAATGTTAGAAAGTCTATTGCGTATGAATACGTCAGCTTAATAAAGAACTCTGATTTATTTCTTCCCGTTTTAAGTCCAGAGGGTGTGCAAAAAATTGGAAACAGCCACGTTTACCATTTGTTTGTTGTTAGAAGCAAAAAAAGGGACAAGTTGCAAGAATACCTCAGTGACCATGGAGTGCAAACATTGATTCATTATCCCATTCCTCCACACTTTCAAAAAGCATATCGTTCAATGAAAGAACTTCAATTACCCATTACTGAAAAAATTCATAATGAAGTAATTAGTCTGCCAATCAGCCCGGTTATGCAACATGATGAACTAATTCAGGTTATTAACCTCTTGAATTTATTCAAATAATTCGCATACAATCCATTTAGTGGTTAATATTTTGACTTCAGAGCAAACTTCTTACCGCCAGATTTTGAAGACTACATCTTTATTTGGTGGTGTTCAGGTATTTCAAATATTGATACAAATTATTAAATCAAAAGCAATCGCAGTCCTTTTGGGAACAACCGGTATGGGGATTGCTGGTCTTTTAATAACTACTACAGGGTTTCTGGCTGCTATTACAAGCTTTGGGTTGGGTACATCAGGTATTAAAAGTATTGCCGAAGCAGATGGAACGGGCGACGAGATACGTATTGCGCGTACAGTTAATGTCTTAAAAAAAAGCGTTTGGATTACTGGCTTGTTAGGCATGGTTATGACCATTGTGTTGGCACCATGGCTAAGTCAACTTACTTTTGGCAATAAAGATTATACTTTTGCTTTTGTCTGGCTCTCCATTACTTTTATTTTTGACCAGCTAAGTACTGGCCAGCTTGTTATTTTACAAGGTTTAAGAAAGTATAGGTATCTGGCCAATGCCAATCTGACAGGCGCTTTGTTTGGTTTGTTAATTTCCCTCCCATTGTATTATAAATGGGGAATTGATGGAATCGTACCAGCAATAATTGTCACTTCATTGGTAAATTTATTCCGCTCGTGGTATTTCAGTAAAAAGGTTAAAATTAAAAAAGTTCATGTTGAAAACGATTTGGCATTTGCGGAAGCGAAACTGCTTTTTAAACTAGGTTTTGTAATCAGCCTGAGTGGCATTGTTGGCATCGCGTCTTCCTATCTTATCCGTATTTACATCAGTAATTATGGTGGGCTGGAGCAGGTGGGTCTCTACAGTGCCGGATATACGCTTCTAAATACCTACGTTGGACTTGTTTTCGCAGCAATGGGTAAAGATTATTTTCCCAGGCTTGCAGCCAATGTCAATGACAATATTTATACGCAAAAAGCTGTAAATGAACAGGCTGAAATATCCTTTCTATTGCTTGCACCCATTTTAGTGGTTTTTCTGATTTTATGTCCCTTAATTATCAAAATTCTTTATACTGGTGATTTCATTGCAATTGATAAAATGTTATACTGGTCATCATTGGGCATGCTATTCAGGGCAGCGAGCTGGTCCTTATCTTTTATATTTGTGGCAAAAGGAAACGCTAAAATATTCTTTATTAACGAAACCATGGCAAGTGCATACATACTTTTGCTGAATATCGCTGGGTATTTTATATGGGGATTAGAAGGCATTGGTGTTGCTTTTTTAATTGGATATATTATCTACTTGCTTCACATGACAATTTTAAGTATTAAGCTTTATAAAATCAAGATTCATTCAAATGCTATTCGATTGTTTGTCTTTTTGATATTGTTTATTGGAATTGCCTTTGGAATAAGTTATTATTTGACTGACTTTATTCGATATGCGTCAGGAATTCCAATTATCCTTGGCTGTTTGACATATTCCTACATTAATCTTGACAAGCGAATGAATTTAAGTGATTATCTAAGGAACTTCAGAAAACGAAAAAACAACTCATAAAACAATTATGAAACCTCTTCATACAATAATAATGATTACCTACAATCAAGAGAATTTAATTGGCAGAGCTCTGGAATCTATCTTATGTCAGAAAGAATTTGTTTATGAAATTGTAATATCTGATGATTGTTCCACAGATAAAACATGGGAAGTAATACAAGAATACCAAAAAAGTTACCCTGATATTATCAAACCATTTCGCAATCCGGTTAACCTTGGCATTTTTGGTAACATTGAAAGCACTTATGATAAGACCAATGGAGATGTTATTTGGTTTCTTGCAGGAGATGATGAGATGTGTAATGGATTGTTCGAAGAAGCCAATAAATTAATCGATAAACATGAGATCGATTTTCCAAATGAGGCCTTTACACTATATTTTGATTATATGGCAATTACGCCTGATGGCAAAGAAACAATATTTAGAAACAATCTGGTAGAGAATTACAATCCGATTAGCCTAAAGATCAGACAACTTATTTGTAACAGAACAGTTTGCTTTAGCAAGAATGTATTTAATAAATTTTATACTGTGCCAAAAGATATTGGCATTATGGCTGATGGTCTTATTGATATTCAGGTACAACTATTTTCAGATAAGAATTATTATGCTCCATTCGTTGGTTCAAAATATTATTCAAGTATTGGAGTAAGTTTAACAACTAAAAGAGATGCAGCGCTCAATTCATATATACTGTCTTTGGAACAATTAAAAACTGATATAAAAAATATATCGAACAGTGATCTTGCCTGGCTGACCTACTTGCAATCGCATTTAAAATTCAGCCTCACCCCATCCTTCCATAACTACTGGGTGTATTTGAATTATTTCTTTAGAATTATCTTTAATTATTTTGGCTGTTTTTTCTTAAAAAGGGAATGTAGAATTTTAATTAGCAATACTGTTAAAGTATTAAAATTTTGAGTCCCGCAGTAATTCGTTTAAAAAACCTGTGACAATAATTGTACACATAAAGTTATTATAATAGATATGAAAGTACTTTGGTTTTGCAATACAATGGCTAATGCTGATGAATATTTTAATAGTGAATTAAAAGGAACTGGTGGCTGGCTTAAAGCATTAGATCAGTCTTTGCAAAAACATGTGGAATTACACGTTGCATTTGAAACAAACAAACGCGAAGATTTTAAGTATAAGGAAACATTTTACCATCCAATTTTTAAGAAATCAGGGTTTATAAAGAAAGTATTAAAAAAAATCACTGGTTACATTGATGAGAATGAAGATCTGACTAGATACCTGGAAATTATTGAACAAATTAAGCCTGATATTATTCATATTCATGGTACTGAAAATTCATTTTCATGTATCATCCCACACATAAGTATTCCTGTTGTTGTTTCTATACAAGGAAATATAACAGTTTACCTTTACAAATTCTTTAGTGGTTATGAAAGAAAGTATTTGAATACTTTTAAATTGAGTTTTAGGGGATTTGCGAAAATATTCTTATGGCAGTCTTTTAGTCAAAGTTATAATTTGTTTAAATCAAAACAAAAAATAGAAGAAAAATATCTTATGGTTACAAAAAACATTATTGGAAGGACAACCTGGGATTATCAACTTACACGAATCATGGCACCCGAGAGTAAGTATTTTCACGTTGATGAAATACTACGTGAATCTTTTTATAATTGCCAATGGATGCCACACCAACGCGACAAATTCATTATTCACACAACTAATGGAAATAATTTTTATAAGGGTTTTGAGACATTGTGTTTGGCACTTTTTGAATTGAATAAACTTGGGTTAGATTGCGAATGGCGTGTAGCAGGCATTAGTGAAAACGATCTTATCGTAAAGATCACAAAGAAAAAGTTAAAGTCAAAGTACCCTAAATCAGGTTTATTACTAATGGGCAACCTCAATGAGGAAGAGCTGCTTGAAAGCCTCCTTTATTCAGATATATATGTTATGACTTCGCATACTGAAAATAGCCCTAATAATCTTTGTGAGGCAATGATTATTGGCATGCCTTGTATTTCAACAAATGTTGGTGGAGTTGGCTCACTTATGAAAGATGGCATTGATGGTATTTTGATTCAAAGTGGTGATCCATGGGCTATGGCTGGAGCATGTTTGGAATTATATTATAAAAAAGATATGGCATTCCAATTTGGTGTGAATGCTCGTCAAGTTGCAAGAGATAGGCATTGCAAAGACAAAATTGTACATGATTTGCTTTCAGTTTATCACACTCTGATAATCTAACAATGAAAAAAATAAGAAGCATTAGTAACACTGAAGCATGGATATTTGCTTTATGCATCTTTATGTTAACACCTCCATTCTTTCTCTGGCAAGAAGGCTATTTTCGTATTCTTTGTCTAACAATTATAGCGTATCTTTCAATTAAACACTCAGTTTCAATTTTGTCAATTGAAGGCAAAATTGGTTATATTTTGCTTTTAATAAGTGTGTTGTTTCTTGTCAGTGGTGGTTTTGAAGAAATTAATTTCTTTGGATTACTTGCTGGATTGTTCATCAGTATGATTTTTGTTGTTAAAGGATCATTCCTTTCGAAAGCGTTTAAAGTATATATTGTTATTTATTCAATAACTATTATTCCATCAATTGCTATGCATATTATTGTTAATATAATGGGGGTAAATCTAGATTATACTTTAATCGAGCCTTTAAATACTTTAAAATTTTACAATTACAAACATTATTTTGTTCTTGTTACACCAAATCTTTATACTTTGGAAAGTTTAAGATTTTGTGCATACTATGACGAACCTGGTGTTGTGGGTACAACTTCAGCAATTATCTTATTCAGCAATGGGTATAATCCTAAGTCCAAATTGAATATACCAGTCTTCATTGCGGGTTTGCTGTCACTTTCTCTATTTTTCTACATAGCAACTTTAATATATCTTGTGGTATTCTTGAGGTTTAAGTTTCGAATACCTGCTATAATAATAATAGCAGGGTTGTATTTAGCGCTCAGCCAAAATCAAGTTATATCTACATTAATATTTGAAAGAATGAAAATTGAGGATGGGACTATCAAAGGAGACAACAGAACCAGTTCTCAATTCGATAGTTGGTACGATAATAATTTTAAAAATAGCACAGACTACTATTTTGGGTTAGGAAGGGGGGCTAACTTAAAGTACAATTTAGGTGGTGCATCTTATAAAGATCTGATTGTTAATTATGGTCTAATACCAATGACAATTTATTTGGGATTATTGGTTTTGCTGGCTTTTAAAGTAGTTGGGTTTAATAAGCACTTTTTTATCTACACAATCCTTTTGTTTATTACCATTTATCAAAGAGCATTTACTGGGGACGTTTATGCTACATTTATTATTTATGCTTCAATTTTTTATATTGCAGTGACATTAAAAATAAATCCCAAGCATACAAAAATACCGGAAACTGCCAATAATCCAAAAATACTGAGTTAGTTTTTTTAATAACGAAAAAGTGGACAAATTAATGAAAAATTTGAAAGAATATCCTAAAGTTTTGTTGCTGTGCAACTTTAATCAAAGAACAGCTAATGGAATTACGATCAAAAACTTGTTTAAGCTATGGCCCATTGATTCGATAGCTGTTGCTGACTATCAGTCAACGATTAAGGATATATATTCAGACGGGATAAGTAAATATTATATCATTGGAAATAAAGAATCGAATTATATAATGCCGTTTAATTTTATAAAAAAGACATTGCCTTCAAAGAGTTACAGTTTAACGAAAAGTCCAACAGATGAAAACTCTTTAAAATCAAGTTCAATAGTTGCAAATAAATATTACTATCGTCTAAAATCAATAATTTATAACCTTCAAATGTATCTTCTTCATTTATCAGGGCTTTCATTAATAACAAAAAAATATTCAATTTCAGATGATTTTAATAAGTGGATAAATGAATTCAACCCTGATATAATTTATACTTCAATAAGCGATATAGGCCTTATGGAATTCATTATTGCATTGAAGACAAAATATAAAAAAAAGCTTGTAGTTCACATTTTTGATGATTTTATTAATAGTGCTCATGAAAGCACACTTTTTAAAAATTGCTGGAAGAAGAAATTAGATATGGTGTTCAGAAAACTATTGGAAGCAAGCGATTTGAATTTAACTATAAGCGAGAAGATGTCCAATGAATATAATAAGAAATACAATAAATGCTTTTACGCATTTCACAATCCTATTTCCGAAGAAATTTGGTTAAATCCTGAAACTTTCGAAAAAACAACAAATCGAGAAAACAATAGTTTTAAATTCGTTTTCACCGGATCAATTATACCTCATACTGCACCAGCACTTAAGCTTTTTATTCAATCATTAGACAAATTAAATTCATCGGGCTATAAATTGGATTTAGACATATACACGCCTAGTTCGACTAAAGTTGTAAGAGCATTACTTGGCAATGAAGCTGAAAAATGTTATAAAGGCTTTGTAAAAAATGACAAAATACCTGAAAAAATAATGCATGCTGATAGCTTATTACTTGCATTGGCATTTAACAAAAAATCAATTATATACACAAGACTTTCTATGGCAACCAAAGTAACAGAATATATGATTTCGCACAAGCCAATTTTTGTTTTCGCTCCTGGCGAAATAGCTGTCAGCGAATATCTTGATAGAAATAATTCAGCCTATATTGCTAGTGATCCAAGCAGACTTTTGGACGATATTAAACTTTTCATTTCAGACTCAAAGTTACGAGAAAAAATAGCTGAAAACGCATTCTTTATAGCTAAATCGTTTCATTTAGGTGAGAATGTTAGAAGTAAATTTTGCAAACAATTAATGAATATTTCCATGACAAACGGGATTGAGGAAGATTCGTTTAGTTAGTCAAGAATTTATCACAAAACATGAACCATTGATCATTATGAAGAAAAAAGTACTTATAGTAAATGCAGATGATTTCGGTCTGAATGAATCAATCACTGACGCAATAATCGAAACACATATTAATGGTATAGTTACTAGCACAACCATTATGGTAAATATGCCAGGATTTGAATATGCAGTTAAGAGAAGTAAGGATATTACTTCGCTAGGCGTGGGTATTCATTTTAATCTTACCGAAGGGCAGCCTATTAGTGATATTACTAAAATACCGCTTCTTTTGAATGAATATGGTCATTTTAAAAATAATGAGGTGCAAAGGAAGAATCTATTCTTTGGAAGTGAAAAATTAAAACAAGTAAAAATTGAATTGGGAGCTCAATTAGTAAAACTCTTAGATTACGGAATTCATCCAACTCATTTTGATAGCCATCATCATATCACTGGTCTTCCTGTATCTTTTCGGGCATCTATTGAAGTAGCTTCAAATTATAGAGTAAACAAGGCAAGAATTACAAGTATAAATTATCATTTTGCTCCTAATACATTATTTGCACAAAAGTTGAAAGTATTGCCTAAAATAATTAGGAGTAAACCAAAAGCTTTAGTTCATTTGTATAATAAAAGCAGGCTTAGGCAAGCTGGGTTTCAAACCCCTGATGACAAAATATTACCATCCAGAGTTTTGCTCAATAAAATAGACTATATTGAACATTTTATTAGTACACTCGCTGTAATTAAACCTGGTATTACTGAAATCAGTTTTCATCCGGGTTATAAAGATTCGTACTCTAATGATAATCAGCATTTTTCTCAATTGCGATTGATGGATTATAACATGGCTACGAATCGAAAAGTTATAGAATATATCAGCAAAAACAAAATCGAGTTGTCAAATTTTTATAAGGCATTTCATGGTTAAAATATTATTCCTTCATACTACAGGCGAATGGTGGGAAAGCCGATACCATTATAAACAAATAATGGCTTTGAGGGCCAAGGGATATAAAGTAACTCATGTTTTTCGCGCCCAAGATGTCAATGGCAATATTGACACTGATATTGTCCAAATACAAGAAAATCAGTTAAAGTGGGTAAGAGCAACCGGGGGAATAAACCTCTTTATTCAAATATTAAAATTTAAACACAATGTTGTACAAATCTGTAGTCTGGAATTACTTCCCTTGGGTATTCTATTGGCGATTTTCACGAGAAAAAAAATATTCTATGACTGTATTGAGGATCACTTCAACTCAATGGTACATAGCAAGGTGTATTTCCCAAAGATACTTCGCAAGCTTTTGGGATTGGGGGTTAAATTAATTGAAGGGTTAGCTTCAATAACATTTACAGGTTTCGTAACATCTGATCCTTTTATTTTTAATAGGCATAAATATATGCCGGCTGACAAGAAAATGCTATTCTACAATATGCCACCCTTAAGAAGCTTTAAAAATTATTTAGAGACTGATTCATCTAAGAAATTTGATCTTGCTATTTTAGGATCAATGAGTATTCGGACAGGTGTTTTAGACGTCCTGAAAGCTATTTCAATACTCAAAAGTGAAGGAATTAGTGTTTCAATAAAGTTTGTCGGCAATCCTTATGCTGATAAGCTATTGGAGAAAGAGATGAAACATATCATAATTGAAAATAACTTGGAATGTCAAATATCAATAACGGGTAAAATTCCTTTCGACAAAGTCCCACAGCAATTAATAGATTGTAGAATAGGCGTTATCCCACTCTTAAATCTCCCTAAATTTCAGAATAACATCGCGATGAAACAATGGGAATATATGGCGTTGGGTATGCCTGTAATATCTTCCTTGTTGCCACCTCAAAAATTATTCATTAAAGATAATTTTAATGGATTGTTTTATGACCCCGGTAATATTATGGCTCTTAAGGATAAAATAAAATATCTATTGGAACATCCTGAAGAGATTGATAGAATGGGTACTAATGGCAAAATAAAAGTTTTTGAAGAATGGAACTCTGAAAATCAAGAAAAAAAATACATCGAGTTCTATGAATTGCGATTAAATGGTCTGCCTTATACAGAAAGTCAATTACCTCCAATTCGCTTTTAATGATTGAACTAGCATTTGTTGGTGACATCATGTTGGCCCGAGGAGTTGGAGAATATCTGACTCAACATCCATCACATGGTATAATATCTACTGAAGTACTTCAAATTCTTGATAGCATTGATATTCGTATTGGCAATCTGGAATGTCCGATCACACTAAATGCTACCCCTAAGAAAAAAGGTGCTTTTAAAGCAAGTCCAGAATCACTGAATCAAATTAAAAGTTTTGACGTATTATCTCTTGCTAATAATCATATAAGAGATTGTGGTAAGTACGGCGCTTCAGAAACAATTGAAAACCTTAATATGTTCTCATTGCAATATGTAGGGTTAAAAGAAAAATCGGGTTCAAGCATTGAGCCGATAATGAAATTAGTAAAGGGTAAAAAAATTGTTTTTTTTTCATGCGCTGTCCCGGAATGTATCAAAGACGAGATTGAAAATGATTTTCCTAGTGTTGTTGATGCAACAGATGAGAACTTAATCCAAGCGATAAATTCCTGCAAAATTTCCGCTGATTACATATTTGTATTAGTACATGGAGGCAATGAAATGATACCTTATCCTGAACCCAGCTTTAGAGCATTGTGTCAAAAGTATATTGACAATGGGGCTAATTTTGTTATAACATCACATCCACATGTTATGGGTGGATATGAAAATTACAAAACTGGCATTATTTTTTACAGTTTAGGTGACTTTATATTTGATTCAGATAGTTTTTTGAGAAAAGAAAGTGCAGTATTAAAAATTAGAATAAATGGAACCATAGATTGGGAATATATACCAACCACCATTAATAAAAACTTCAATGTAGTGCTCCCTGATAAAAAAGTAGCCGATAAAATACTTGATGGCATAAATCATGTGAGTTCACAACTAAGTTCTTCAGATTACTCATTAAGATATCCTTTTCTTTATAAAAAATCTCTTTTGGAATTTCAGAAGGACAGAATAAAATTTAAGATTAAAAATAGGGGCTTCCTACATTTAATAGGATTTATTATTAAAAAAGTGGTGCTGATCCCATTTTATACAAAAAAATTAGTTTTAAAAAATTACAAATGAGCTCATTAGAACAATATCTTATAA
>CAZRNU010000089.1:0-12833 GCA_964601515.1 uncultured Bacteroidales bacterium
ATTAGGATCAATAGGAGTGCCATCATACACTTCATGAACAATGTCAACACCTTCAGCTGCCAAAGCAATGTCAATACTCTCCGGTGCAGAACACATTGCAAATAAATACCCGCCTCCCGCAACAAACTGTTGAATTTTTCTTGCAACATCTAGTTTTAAATCAGCAACTCTTTTATAGCCGAATCTTCTGGCCATTTCTTCGGCAACTCTTATTTCTTCTCTGTACCATTGAGCTTCCCGGTATGCAAACCAAAATTTTCCGTATTGGCCTGTAAAATCTTCGTGATGAAGATGAAGCCAATCATACAATGGCAAAACACCATTTAATATTTCTGTATCATAAATAGCATCGTAAGGGATTTCAGCATAAGTAAGCGCAAGAGTAACTGCATCATCCCATGGTAGAGAATTTGGCGGTGTATAAACAGCAATTCGCGGCACTTTATGAAGTCTTATTTCAGACATGTTTATTTCAGGATCATTTACCTGTGTAATTATAGCAGCAGCCTGAACATCTGCGATAACCTGATATGCAACGCCTTTGGAAATAAGTTCTCCTTCAAAAATGTTGTGATACGGAAACATAAAACTGCCGTCGCGGTAGTTAAGCAACCAGCTGACTTCTACTTCATTTGTTAAAACAAAATATGCAATGCCGTATGCCTTAAGGTGGTTACTTTGAGTATTATCCATAGGAATAAGGATAAATGCGGCTCTCGCATTTAAAGCAAGGACAATAAAGCATATTACTAACAGTACCTTCTTCATATCATATATAATTTTCTGCATACAAAGATACAAATTAGCAGTGAATTTTTCATTTATGGATATTATATAGAGAGGGAGAGAATATAAAATATTATTAGACTTTCATCGTTAGATTTGTTCATAAATGACTAATTTTGCCCTTTATAAATTTAAAGCAATATGAAAATTCTGAACTTCCTTCTTGTAAACGTAATACTGATTTTTTGTTTTCAGCTGTCATACTCCCAAACAATATACCGTATTGGGAATAGCAATGATGTTTCGTCTAACCCTCAATCGGGTGTTGTTCTAGCCGGTGGAGCTGAAGAAAATATACATGCAATGAAATGGTTTATTGAAAGAGCTGACGAAGGAGATATTGTAGTTTTATTGTTTGATGGTGATGATTTTTATAATGAATATTTTTATAATGAGGTTGGAATTAGAACCAACTCAGTTACTACAATTATTGTATCATCTGTCGAAGAAGCCAATGATGATGCAGTTGAACAGTTAGTTTTAAATGCTGAGGCTTTGTTTATTGGCGGAGATAATCAATGGGATATTCTTAGCAATTGGAAGGGAACAAAGCTATTTGATGCAATTAATTATCTTATTAATGACAAAGGAATTACAATTGCCGGTTCAAGCGCAGGAATGTCTATATTAGGTGAAGTGGTTTTTACTTCTCAATGGGGAAATGTATTGTCTTCAGCTGCTCTTGAAAACCCTTACAACTTTAAAATTAAATTTGATCGTGAAGTTCTTTCAGTGCCATTTCTTCAGAACACAATAACTGATACTCATTACAATAGGCCTCAAATTGATGGAATTGACAGGAAAGGCCGACATTTCACTTTTCTTGCTAGAATGGTTCACGATTGGGAATTGCCTGCAAAAGGCATTGCTGCAAATGAATATACAGCAATAACAATAGATCAAAATGGCGTTGCAAGAGTTTTTGGAGAATCTGCATTTGATGATTATGCTTATTTTCTTCAATCTTTTACAGGAGGTCCTGAGGTATGCACAAGTGTTGATTCTCTTACTTGGTATCAGGACGGCAAAGCTGTATTAGCATATAGAATAAAAGGCGACGAATATGGAAACAATACGTTTAGTTTATCTGACTGGGAAACAGGCAATGGTGGAGATTGGTTTTATTGGTCAGTTAATAACGGCGTATTTAAGATTAATTACACTCCTCCTGTTGGGGTAAATTGTTGTGAAGAAAATGAAAATGACATAATTGTTTATCCTAATCCTGCAAATAGTTACTTAAGAATAGTTATTCCTGATAACAATTTTGAATCTGTTATAAAAATACTTAACCTCGAAGGAAGGGTAATATGGGAATCAATAATCCAAGATTCATCAATGAGTTCATTAACAATTGATGTAAGTGAGTTTAATGCGGGTTTGTATATGATACAAGTATTAAACTCAGGAACATCTTATTCCAAAAAGTTGATTAAGCTTTAATCCTAAAACGGAGGCTCGTCATCATCATTAATATCATTCATTCTTGAAGGCCTTGTCATAAAGTTTGATGATGGCTCGTCATTGTTTGGCTCAAAATTCCCTGATGGTCTAAAACTTGTGTTGTTTGGCAAATAAGGAATAGGCTCATAGTCTGTGAATTTTGCCAGCTCGTTCATGAATGTGAGCTTAACTGTTCCCAATGCCCCATTTCTGTGTTTTGCAACTATAAGTTCGGCCATTCTTTCTGTTGAGTTGCCTTCCTCATCCTGATGAATTTGATAATATTCAGGTCTGTAGATAAACAATACCATATCAGCATCCTGCTCAATAGCTCCTGATTCTCTAAGGTCGGAAAGGATTGGTCTTTTAGAACCTGCTCTAGTTTCAACAGCCCTACTTAACTGCGATAGAGCAATTATTGGAACACCTAATTCCTTTGCAAGGCTCTTCATTGATCTTGATATATTGCTTATTTCCTGCTCTCTATTTCCCTTGCCGTCGCTGCTTCCCGACATAAGCTGAAGATAGTCTATTATTACTAATTCAATGTTATGTTTTGCTTTTAACCTTCTGCATTTTGCTCTAAGCTCGAAAATTGTCAAAGCCGGAGTATCGTCAATATATAATGGAGCATCAGTAAGTGAAGCAATTCTTTCATTAAGAAGCTTCCATTCATGGTCGGTCAATTGCCCTCTTCTAAGTTTGTCGGCAGCAATTTCAGATTCACTTGCAATTAGCCTTGTAACTAGCTGCACTGCAGTCATCTCCAGAGAAAATACAGCTGTAGGTCTTTTAAATTCAACAGCAACGTTTCTTGCCATGCTTAGAACAAAAGCTGTTTTACCCATACCCGGTCTAGCAGCCAATACAACCAAGTCAGATTTTTGCCACCCGGCAGTAATTCTATCAAGATCTGTAAAACCTGTCGGAACACCCGTAATATGTCCTTCCTGAGTTTTTGCTTTTTCAACATTTTCAATTGCCTCCCTAATCAAACTTTTCATGTCTGAATAGCTTCTTCTTAGGTTGGTTTCGCTAACAGAGAACAGTCCTTGCTCAGCTTTGTCAAGAATGTCAAAAACATCCTGACTGTCTTCGTATGAATCTTTAATAATTTCAGAAGATATTCTAATGAGCTCTCTCTGAATATATTTTTCAATTACTATTCTTGTATGAAATTCAATATTTGCAGCAGATGCAATTCGATTAGTCAGCTGAGAAATATAATATGCACCACCCACAAGCTCGAGTTCGCCTCTTTTCTGTAGTTCGCTGGTTAGTGTTAAGATATCTACCGGTTGAGAATTCTTAAATAGTTCACCTATTGCAGCGCAGATTCTTTGATGCGCTTCCTTATAAAATACTTCAGGCTTTACAATGTCAATTACATTGGTTAAGGCATCTTGTTCAAGAAGCATTGCTCCCAAAATTGCTTCCTCAAGGTCAATTGCCTGTGGTGGAATTCTTCCATGGTCAGTATAATTTACTGATGATGAGACCTTTCTTGGAGTTCTGACTGTCGAATCTTTTATTTTTCTTTCTGGTGCATTCATGCTTCAAAAATAGATAAACACATCTTTGTATTCATCAAAAAAATGAAATTATTTTATCAACAATGATTAAAACGGCTTATACAAGATAACTTGCGCTATAAGTTATATAATATTTACCTGATCATCGGAAATCTCTCCCAGTTGTGTTAATTTCAGGTATAACCTTGCAGTTGTGATAACATCCTTGTTGCAATACTTTGCTATTCTTTCTAATTGACCTTTATTATAATATACATCAGCAACCTGACTTCCATCAATATCATCCTTAGGACTTGGAATTCCAAAAACTGCAGCCAATAGGGCCAAAGATGTGTAGTTTTTTATATCTCCAAATTTCCATAACTCCATTGTATCAAGGAAGGGTGTTTCCCATGGCTTTTTGCCTGCATTATCTAATAAATAAGGTAGTTTGATGTTATTGATAAGCAATCTTCTCGATAAGTAAGGAAAATCAAACTCTTTGCCGTTATGCGCGCAAAGAAAATGTGACTTTGTGTTGTAATGCGATTCAAGTAATTTGCAAAACTCCTGTAAAATTATCTTTTCATTATCGTTGTAGAATGCTTTAACTCTGAATGTAAGTCCGTTAGGCTCATGTCTGAAATAGCCTGCTGACACACAAATAATTTTTCCGAATTCAGAATAAATACCTGCTTTTTCAAAGAATAGCTCTTCAGTAGTTTTTGTTTCATCTTCTTTTTTTATCCGCTGTACTTTGTGCTCCCATAATGGTTTTAGAGCATCAGGTAACTCTTCAAAATTTTTATATACCGGAACAGTTTCCAGATCAATAAATAAAATGTTGTTGATGTTTATATTTTCTTGCATATTAAAAAGTTTAATCTATTACTTTAAACTCAGTTCGTCTGTTATTTGCTCTACCTTCTTCTGTAGTATTGCTATCAATAGGTTTAGTGTCGGCATACCCGTTATATGTTAGCCTGTTAATTTCAATTCCGTTTGCAATCAAGTAGTTATATACACTTCGTGCTCTGTTTTTTGAAAGTTCTAAATTATAGGCATATGATCCAACACTATCAGTATGTCCGCTTATTTCAATTTTTAATGTTGGATTTCTTTGTAAAAGAATTAGCAATCTTTGAAGTTCGGCAATAGATTCAGAAAGCAAATCGAATTTTGCTGTTTCAAAGAAAATATTTTTTAATACAACAATTTCTCCGCCTTTTATCCTTTTTAAATAAATGTCACGGATATACGGATCTATGCTGCCTCTCGAATCAGTGTAATGGAAGTTTTCAGAATGGAATAAATATCCATCTTTGGAAACATTTAAACCAAGATTTAGCTCGGTTGGAATAACTACAATAAACTCTCCAAATCTACTATCTGATTTTGATTTCATTATTGTCATATTATTTGATAAATCAATAAGCTCAAAATCTGCTTCCAGTCTTTGTTTTGTCTCGCTATCGTATACTATACCTTTCATGTATGTAATAGGGTCAGGGCGAGCTTCTTCGTAAAGTTCAAAGAAATAAATATCCATGTCTCCATAACCTCCAAGCAGATCAGAAGCAAAGTAGGCCTCCATACCACTTGAGCTTACAAAAAGAGATATTTCATCAGCATGGGTGTTAATTGGATATCCTATGTTTACCGGAGTTATCCACTCTCCGTGTTCATCTTTTCTGGTATAAAATAAATCTAATCCTCCCATGCCCGGATGATTATCTGATGCAAAATATAATGTTTGATTATCAGGGTGTATGAAAGGGGACATTTCTCTTCCTGAAGTATTAATAACGTCTCCAAGGTTTTCAGGGGTAGTCCAAAATCCTTCTTCGTTTTTTTTTGTAACCCATATATCCATGTGTCCTCTGTTTCCACTACGCCCACTCGTAAAGTAAAGTGTATTACCGTCAGACGATATAGATGGTTGAGAGTCCCATTTATTGGAATTTACATTTGGCCCAAGATTTTGAGGAGATGACCACTGGTTGCCAATACGATATGAATAATATATGTCGCAACTTCCAAATCCCTCAGGCCTGCCACAAGCAGTAAAATATAGATGCCTGCCATCTGCTGTTATAGATTGAGCTCCTTCATTTCGAGGAGTATTTATTGGCTCTCCAAGGTTAACAGCCTCAGTCCATTTCCCATATTCTAAATAACTAATATAAAAATCTTCGTACTCCTTGCCATATATTAAATGTTCAGGGTTTGTTCGTGGTTGTTTTCGTGTAAATATCAGCGTTTGCCCGTCGGCAGTAAGCACAGGGCTATATTCAGCATACTCTGAATTAACTGCTGCTCCTAAATTATGTGGCTCAAAAGGAACCGGATTTTCAATCGCTGTGATTGCAAAATTGCAGTTATCAATGTATTTTTTTGCTTTAACAATCGATGAGCTGTGATTTGTTTTGTAATTTATAAAATTCTCAAGCGAGTTTTTTGCTTCTTTATATTGACCGGTTTTAAAGTATGACTCTCCTAGATAAAAATGTACTAAAAGGTAGAAATCAGGATTTATATCAACAGCTTTTTCTAAATAAAAAATAGCTTCTAAATGTTTTTCCTGCATTTGAAACACTTCGCTTAAAACAATATATGCCTCAATAAATTTCGTATCGTGGTCAATAGCTTTTTTGAATTCGATTTCTGCCTGAGCATATAATAAAAGATTAAAATTCTCAACTCCTCTTTCAAATGCTGCTTTTGCTTTTTTATTTCTTGAAGTAAGCTGCTGTTGTGAAAATGCACTTGAGCTAATTGTGAACAATAAAACAATTATCAGAAATTTTTTAAGGTATGTTGTTCCCATTTTTGTTTTCTCCATTTATTTTATTAATCAATCTTTTATGCCTTTTCTAACATCCAACAAAAAGTCTTCAATTTTTTTGAGTGATTTTATTATTTCAAATTCTTTGAGTGTATCTTCAGGATTCTTTTTTAATTTTTCCTTGGCGCCGTTTAATGTATAACCTCTTTCTTTAACAAGATTGTATATTATATGAAAATTATCTAAATCTTTTTTCGTGAAAAGCCTATTGCCCTTCTTGTTCTTGTGGGGTTTTATAATATCAAATTCCTTTTCCCAAAAACGGATTAAAGAAGTGTTTACATCAAACATTTTGGCTACTTCACCTATGGTGTAGTATATTCTTTCATCTATTGGCAAGTGTTCCATATTTAATTTTGCTAACAATTTGTAAAATTACAAAATATGAGGTTGTAATTACTATTTTTGCCCATCAAATAAAACAATTAATGACAATGGTAAAGAATTTCTCTTTAATACTTTTTTGTGCATTTATTTTCTCATGTGCGTCAGGCAATGATACGATAATTGCTGTTGATCAACTGAATTTGTTGAAAGATTCCGCTTTAGTTTATGAACAAAAAGATATTGAGATCTCGGTAATCGGTGTTGGAGATATTATGATGGGAACAAATTATCCAAATACTTCATATCTGCCACCAAACAATGGAAACAATCTTTTTTCTGCAGTTGAACATATTTTAAAAAATGCAACGGTTACTTTTGGAAATCTTGAAGGTGTCTTGTTGAATGAAGGTGGAACTGCTAAGCAGTGCAAGAATCCTGATCTTTGCTATGCTTTTAGAATGCCTGAATCGTATGTAGATCATCTTGTGAAAGCCGGATTCAATATGGTAAGTATTGCAAATAATCATACCGGCGATTTTGGTCCTGTTGGAAGAAGAAGAACTGTAGAAGTACTCGAAGCAAATGGAATAGCATATGCCGGAATTCTTGAATATCCAAAAGCTATTATTGAAAAAGATGGAATAAAATTCGGTATGGCTGCATTCGCTCCGAATGTTGGTACTGTTAGCATTCACGATTATGAAAATGCTGCCAGGATAGTTAGAGAGTTGAAAGAGGAGACAGATATTGTAATTGTTTCTTTTCATGGTGGAGCTGAGGGGGCAACTAATCAGAATGTTAAGTGTAAAACTGAGATGTTTTATGGTGAGAACAGGGGTAATGTTTGTCAGTTTGCCAGAGAAGTAATTGATGCCGGAGCTGATATTGTATTCGGACATGGACCTCATGTAACTAGATCTGTTGATATATATAATAATCGTTTTATCATATACAGTTTGGGGAACTTTTGTACTTATGGTCGTTTTAATATAAGAGGCGAAAATGGGATAGCCCCAATTGTTAAAGTATATGTAAATCACCTAGGGGAATTTGTAAGAGCAGAAGTGACTCCAATTATTCTAATAGAGAGAGGTGTTCCTGTTATAGATGAACAAAACAGAGCTATTAAAACATTGCAAAAATTGTTAAAGGAAGATTTTCCTGACTCCAAACTACAAATAAGTAATGAAGGGGTAATTACAATTAGAGACTAACTCAATGATTGATTTACTTGTGAAGCTTTTTCTATGATTTCCTGATATTCTTCCGGGGTAATGTCGTTGAAGAAATAATTTACCGGATTTACTTTTACTCCGTGGCGTATAACTTCGTAATGAAGGTGAGGTGCTGTTGAAACGCCTGTGCTACCGACATATCCAATAATTTCGCCACGTTTTACGTCCTGTCCAACTTTCACGTTTAGCCTACTCATGTGTGCATAAAGAGTTTCATAACCATAGCCATGATTTATTTGCACCATAATGCCGTAACCGTGCCTGTTTCTCTCAGATTTTGTTACAACTCCGTTTCCGGCTGCATAAATTGGGGTGCCTGTGGGAGCAGTAAAGTCAACGCCGGTATGAGGTCGTAATGTTTTATAAACCGGATGTATTCTTGGACCAAAACCTGAGATAAGTCTTTCGCTACCCCTAGCTATTGGGACAATTGCAGGAATAGAGGCAAGCATATTGGCTTTGTCTTTGGCCATAGAAAATACATCATCGTATGATTTGGATTGAACGTACATCTGCCTGGATAATTGGTCTATCCTTTTAACTGTTGATTTAACAAGGTCACTATTGTCGAAACCATCGAGGTGGGAATATCTCTCAGCTCCACCAATTGCAGCCTCTCTGACAGTTTTGGGTATTGGCTCAGCTTCAAAAATAACCCTGTAAATATGATCGTCTCTAGTTTGAATATCTTCTAACACGTTTGCCAACATATCAAGTCTGTCATTCACAACCTGGTATTGTGTTCGCATGAGATATAATTCTCTGGCTTGCATTTTTTCTTTGGGAGACTCAAAAAAAGACCACCCTAATGCCAAAACGATAACAGTAAATAACATTCCGGCCAATACAACCCTCATAAACTTTTTAAGCTTATCCTTAAAAGTTTCCTTTACCGGTTCAACTGCTAGTGATTTTGTATTAAAATGGTATTTTACTTTTGCCATAAGAAGCGTTTGAACAAATCTTGTTTTAATAGCGTTCCAAAATTATAACAAAAATATTAAATGACTGTGGTATTCTGAGTGTTAATTGTCATTAATATTTAATAATTTGAACGAACAGCCTTAAAAAACGTTACAAAACTAAGCAAAAAATAAATTACTTTTGCCCAGCAATATGGAAAAATATATAAAAATCATTTATAAAACACTCTCATAACCAATGAATTCGGAAAAAATACGCAAAACCTTCCTGGAATTTTTTAAGTCAAAGCAACATGAAATAGTACCATCTGCTCCTATGGTTGTAAAAAACGACCCTACTTTGATGTTTACCAATGCAGGAATGAACCAGTTTAAAGATTTATTCCTTGGAAATTCACCAATAAAACACAGCAGAATAGCCGATACTCAGAAATGTCTTAGAGTCTCAGGAAAACATAACGACCTTGAAGAGGTAGGGCATGATACTTACCACCATACAATGTTTGAAATGCTCGGCAATTGGAGTTTTGGTGATTATTTCAAAAAAGAAGCAATCGAATGGGCGTGGGAACTGCTTACTGAGGTTTATAAAATAGATAAAAGTCGTATTTATGTCACTGTTTTTGGTGGTGATAAAGGAGATGGTCTTGAGCCCGACATGGAGGCTTTTAATTTTTGGAAATCAATTGTTGCTGAGGATAGAATTTTATACGGTTCTAAAAAAGATAATTTCTGTGAAATGGGCGACACCGGTCCGTGTGGCCCTTGTAGTGAAGTTCACGTTGATATTCGAGATGATGAAGATAGAAAGAAAGTACCAGGTGCAGATCTCGTAAATAAAGATAATCCCTTAGTAATTGAAGTCTGGAATCTTGTATTTATTGAATTTAACAGACTTGCAGACGGGTCTTTAAAACAGCTTCCTAATAAGCATGTTGATACAGGAATGGGCTTTGAAAGGCTTTGTATGATTTTACAAGGTAAAAAATCAAATTATGATACTGATGTTTTTCAACCATATATTCAGACTATAAGCAAATTGGCTAATAAACCATATGGTAAGGATGTTAAGGTTGATATTGCCATGAGAGTTATTGCCGACCATCTCAGAGCTATTGCCTTTGCAATTGCAGATGGCGAGCTTCCATCAAACAATAAAGCAGGTTATGTAATAAGAAGGATTCTGAGAAGAGCGGTTAGATACGGATATACATTCCTGGATTTCAGAGAGCCATTTGTAAATAAACTTGTTGCTGTTATGGTAGAACAAATGGGTAAACAGTTTCCCGAACTATCTGCACAGAAAGACCTTATAGGAAAAGTTATTGCTGAAGAAGAAAATTCATTCCTAAAAACTCTTGAAACTGGAATTCATAAGTTTGAAAAATATGTTGAATCTCACCCCAAAGACAAGCTTATTGAAGGTAAGTTTGCTTTTGAATTGTTTGATACATACGGGTTTCCAATAGATTTGACTTGTTTAATGGCAAAGGAGAAATCTTTGGAAGTTGATATGGATGGTTTTCATGTTGCCATGGAGGAGCAGAAAAACAGATCCAGAGCAGCTGCTACTTTAGATGTTGACGATTGGGTTGTGCTAAAAGAATTTAATGAAGACACTGTATTCCTTGGGTATGAATCTCTTGAGGCTGAGGTTAATCCTGTTAAATACAGAAAAGTAAAATCAAAAGGCAAAGAGTTTTATCAGATTGTATTAGATAGAACACCCTTTTATGCAGAATCGGGCGGACAGGTTGGTGATAAAGGGATTTTGATTTTTGATGGAGAAAAAATTGCAGTTACAGATACTCAAAAAGAAAACAACTTGTCGGTGCACATTATTGAAAAAATCCCGTCTAAATGGGGCAAAGCAATAGCAAAAGTTGATGAGAAAAAAAGAATTCTTACTGAGAACAATCATAGTGCTACACACTTGCTACATGCTGCATTGCGCAAAGTATTGGGAGATCACGTTCAGCAAAAGGGTTCTCTTGTAGATGACCAAAGATTAAGGTTCGACTTTTCTCACTTCTCCAAAATGACTGATGAAGAAATTGCAAAAGTTGAAGATATTGTTAATGATAGAATAAGGCAGAATATTATTGTTGATGAACATAAAGACATTTCCCTGGATAAGGCAAAAGAAATGGGAGCAATGTCATTATTCGGTGAAAAATACGGAGATACTGTTAGAGTTATAAACTTTGACAGTGAATTTTCTTCGGAGTTATGCGGTGGAACTCACGTAAATTATACGGGCAGGATCGGATTGTTTAAAATTGTATCAGAAGGCGCTATTGCAGCAGGTATTAGAAGGGTAGAGGCTATTACAGGTAAATCTGCTGAGGAGTTTGTTAATTCTAAAATAAAGGAGCTAGAAGAAGTTAGGCAAATTCTTAAGAATCCTAAGGAAACTGTAAAAGCCCTTGAACATCTTTTTGAAGAAAATGAAGCTGCCAAAAAGCAGATAGAATACTTGCAAAAAGAAAAGATGAAGAATGTTGCCGGAGAATTGGTTTCAAAGGTTAAGAATCATAATGGGATTAATTTTCTTGCAGAGAAGTTTGAAATAAGCACCCAGCAGGCAAAAGACCTTGCATTCGAAATGAAAAACAAGGTTGATAATCTGTATTTTGTTATAGGAAATGTTTTTGAAGGTAAGCCCGGCTTAACTGTGATTGTCTCAGATAATTTAGTTAAGGATAAAGGCTTAAATGCCGGAAATATTGTTCGCGAACTTGCGAAAAACATTCAGGGTGGCGGAGGCGGACAACCTTTCTTTGCTACTGCCGGTGGAAAAGATGCAAGCGGCTTGGATAAAGCTCTTTCTGATGCTGCGAAGTTTATAGATAAATAAATATTCCTTCCAAAACATAGGGCTTTTGTTTCGGTGCACTTCACCTTATGATTAATCCTTGCACGTGGCTATATACATTTCGCTGCTAGCGCAGCTTTTCTAAACCCGAAGCTGGAAGTCCCGCTTGGGCGGGAGCTTCCAGTTCTTGCAAGGAATTTCCAGCTTCCGCATTAGCGGAACTGGAAACTTCCGGATTACGAACCTCCCAGCGGCAGAGCCGCGAAATATCTATAGCATAAATGTTGATGTAAAGCACAAGAGGTGCAGTGCACCGAAATATCTAAAACATACCAAACGATCAAATGAAAACAAAGTGGCGTAGCCACGAAATGTATATAGAATTGAAGGCGATATTCAACCAAAGCGCTGCGCCACACAGTTTTTAAATTGCTGAAATGTTGATTGGCAGCGCAACGGAGAGGCTAATAGTGTTAAAAAATGAATCACTCAGATTTTTAAAACAAATTTCAGTAAACTATGGGCATATACTTTGAGTAACAAATTGAAATCAAGTCATTCAATTCCCAATATCTAATCCTTATATAGTATTTGTCAGGTAAAAGTTTTATGTATATTAGTGACCCATTATTTATTTCAATACCGGCAAAATCTACCAATCCAACTTTTCCTAAAGTTACTGTTTTTGCAATGTCAATAGATTGATCTGTGTTAACAATATCATTAAAGACTAAAACACTATCAGCATAAACTTTAACATAATCATTTGAAAAAATTGCCTCAAACACAACATAATAATGAGTTGTGTCAGAATGTGGTGATAGATAATTTGTAAACAAGTAGCAATCTGTTCCTTCTATGTCTAATACTATTTTTGGATTGGATTGTCCAAATATGTTTACGGAAATTATTAAACAGAAGGCAATTATAAAATTACGCAGAATATTC
>CAZRNU010000090.1:0-12531 GCA_964601515.1 uncultured Bacteroidales bacterium
AAACATTGTGAAACCCCTCCACAACCAATAACCAAAATTTTGCCGGCAAATTTTATTTTCATCATAACCTCCATAATTAGTTTATTAAAACCATGCTTATTTATCATGTTTTTGTATGACAAGCAAGAGATTTTTTAAAAAATTATATTAATAATGATTATATATACAGAAGAAGAAATAACAGATTTACAAAATTTGCCGAAGTGTTAAATGATTTTGAATTACCCGGAATCGATTCTCAATTAAAGATGGCTCCGAAAAAAAGAAAAAATGAAATACCAATACCGGAAATAAATAAGGATACAAAAAAAAATGCGGTATTGTTTTTGTTATATCCTAAAAAAGAAAAAATTTTCACTGTTTTAATTCAAAGAAAACTATATGATGGTGTGCATGGAGGGCAGATTTCTTTTCCGGGTGGTAGAATCGAAGAAAATGAAACACTCGAACAAACAGCAAAAAGAGAAACTTTTGAAGAAATAGGGGTTGATATTGAAAAAATTACACTAATTGGTCAGTTAACAAAATTATATATTCCGCCAAGCAATAATCTGGTTTATCCGTTTGTCGGTTATGTAAATGAGACTCCAAAATTTATTGCAGATGGACATGAGGTTTCAGAAATTTTGGAAATAGATTTGAACTTTTTTTTTAATGAAAAGAATATTGAATCAAAACTGATTGAGTTTAAAAACCAACCTAGCATGAACGTTCCTTGCTTTATTTATGATAGTAAGATTATTTGGGGAGCAACAGCAATGATTATCATGGAATTTGTTGATTTAGTTTCCAAACATAATCTAGTCAAAGACTTTTAATAATTATTGGGAAGGTTGAATTATTGGTCGTTTCGTTTATTTTATTTAAATTTGATATTGGAAAAATAGTGAAAATATAACAATAAATTGATGTTCGTTTGACAATTTTTGTTACTTAGCAATCAAATACATTTTTTTATGATAAGAATTAAGAAACATACTCATTTAGCAAAGGTAGTTTTCCTGATAGCAGGAATAATTTTTGCCTTGCAATTAAATGCACAGCAATCTGAAATTAGGATGCAGTCAGTTTTTTTGTATAATTTTACCAGACTGGTATCCTGGCCGGCTGATTATCAATCCGGAGATTTTGTTATGGCTGTATATGGTAATACACCAATGTTAGAAGAAATTGAATCTTTGGCTGCAACAAGAAAAGCAGGAACACAAAATATTGTTGCGAAGAAATTCAATTCTTTAAATGATTTATCTAAATGTCATATCATTTATATTCCTAGTGGTGAATCGCGTAATACTACTAATATTGTTAATGGACTTAAAGAAAAGAACATTAAAGCATTGATAGTTACTGATTCTAGAAATTCAACTAAAAGTGGAGCTGTAGTTAACTTTACAATTGTTGATGGTAAACAACGATTTGAACTAAGTCAAGAAAATGCCAAAATCATGGGACTTACCTTGGGCGGTGAAATTACTAGACTTGCTATTTTAGTTGATTAATTGTGTCAGTTTGAGCAAAACATAAAAACTATCAAAATCTTTTTTGGTAGTTTTTTTTTTATTTCTAACAGTCTTCAAAATATTTTAATATTTTTGTTGCTAGCAAGAGGTAATTTTATCTTTACACTGCTTCCTCAATTATTTCAAATAAGCGACAATAAAAAAAATAAATATGAAAATCAAACTAAGCATTGGTAGAAAACTTAGCCTTGGTTTTACCATTTTGATTGGGTTCTTCCTTTTCAGTAATATTTTTACTTTCTCTGTATTTAGGGAAAGTCAAAGGATAAACGACCAAAATAGTAATGTATATGTCCCTTCAATGTTATTACTAATGGAGTTTAATAACATGATAATTACCAGTGAGAGATTAATTGGAAATTGGATATTTATTCAAAGTGACATCGATACTCAAGACAAGAACCAATTAAAAGGTATTATTGCTCAGGATTATATTGATCTTAAAAGCAAACTTGTTAGAATATCCGAGAATTGGGATACAGAAATGCAAGAGAAATTGGAAGAGATTTTCAATAATGTTGATTTGTTGTTTGTTACTCATAAATATGTAATGGATGAGTTGGTAGACTGGACAAGCTATGATGATCCAATGATACTTTTCTTTGTACGCCCCATGATGGAAGAAGGTGGCGATATTGCTATGATGACAAGAAAAATAACAAATCAACTAGATGAACTAATAGATATTCAGAATCAAAACGTTGAGCTTGGTTATAAGCAGATGAATGATTCCCTAGATTCACTTGGAAGGCTTACAATTATATTAACTTTATTATTAATTATTAGTGGTGTGCTAATAGCTTACTTCTCAATTAAGAGTATTACAAATCCTGTAAATAAACTTCGAATCGCATTACAGCTTATGGGACAAGGTAAAATTCCTGAAACTGCTGTTTCTGTTACTAATGATGAGATTGGAGAAATGGCAAAAGCACTGAATTTCTTAGTAGATGGTTTGAAGGATAAGTCTAGTTTTTCTGTTGAGATTGGTCAAGGAAATTTTGCATCAGATTTTAGACCTTTGAGTGAAGAGGATGATTTAGGGCTTGCTCTTATAGAAATGCGAGAAAGTTTGAAAAATGCCAAAGAAGAAGAGAATAAGAGAAGAATCGAGGATGATAAAAGATCATGGGCAACCCATGGTATTGCTAAGTTTGCCGAACTTCTAAGGCAAAACAATGACAATATTCAAGAGCTCTCATTTAGTATTATAAAAAATCTTGTTAAGTATCTTGATGCTAATCAAGGAGGTATCTTCATCGTTAATGATGAAGAAATTGGCGAAAAATCGGTAGACCTTAAAGCTTGTTTTGCTTATGATAAGAAGAAATTCCTAAAGAAAACGATACATGTTGGTGAAGGTCTTGTTGGAACATGCTTACAGGAGGGAGAGTCTATTTTCTTAACGGATGTTCCGGATACTTATGTTAATATTACTTCAGGATTAGGAGATTCTAATCCAAGATGCATACTTATTGTTCCATTAAAACTTAATGATGAAATATTTGGTGTTATTGAGATAGCATCATTTAAAATAATGGAATCTTATCAGATTGAATTTGTTGAAAGAATTGCAGAATCTATTGCTGCTACTATTTCAACAGTTAAGATTAATATTCGAACAACAGAACTATTGCACCAATCACAGGAACAAAGTGAAGAAATGCGTGCTCAGGAAGAAGAGATGCGTCAAAATATGGAAGAAATGCACGCTACACAAGAGGAGATGGAAAGGAAGGAAATTGAAAGCCAAAGCTTTTATGAGGCTATAAATGAATCTGTGGCTTTGGTTGAGATTAGTATGGATGGAAATGTTAGACGCGTAAATAAAAAAGTGTGTGACATATTATTATTTTCCGAAGGCGAATTGGCTGGGCATTCTCATGTAAAATTCTTTGATAAGTATTTTGTCGAGACTTCTACTTATCATCAAATGTGGAGTGATTTATCCAATGGTCAAAAATTTGAGGGAACAATTAGCCTAATAAAAAGGAATGGAACTAAGCTTTCTGCTCAGGTTGCCATACATTCGATTAAGAATAAATACCGAGAGCCCGTTAAAATTATATTCATTATTCGAGAATATTCTGAGGTAAATGCATAATTTTTTGGTTCTTTTTAAATAGGGTGCAACTAAAATTTATAGAAATGTTCAATGTTTTAGGCTTTTACAAAAAAATCAAAATTCAAAATAAACTTTTATTGTTTATTCTAAGTTTCACAGTACTTATTTATATAGTTGCATTCTCTCTTGTTATTTCAGGCATGAGAAACAAAATATTTAATGATGCTGAGAAACTAATTCAGTCAAATGCCAGAGAATATGCCAATTTGGTTGGTGAAGAGTTGAATTTTGATTTCGATATTACTCAAGGCATGGGCTGGTCTATGCATGGATTTAAAAATGTTCCTCAAGAATTGTTTTTCGATTTTTATAAAGACATATTGAAAAACAATATTGAAAGAAATCCTAATTTTTATTCAACATGGATAAGTTGGGAACTTAGCGCAATCGAACCTGATTATTATCTTCCATATGGGAGAATACGTCAAACATATTTTAAGCATGGAAATCAAATAAGGTATAAGCAAGATACTTTAAATCTTGATGGCGATATTATTGGCGGACTTTATCACCAGGTAAAAGTTGCCATGAAAGATTATATGTCAGATCCATATTGGTATTCTTATACAGGTAGAACTGAAGATCAAGTTTTAGAAGTGAGCCCTTGTATTCCAATTATTATTAATGGAACTTTTGCAGGTTTGGCGGGCTCTGATATTGTTTTAAGTCGTTTCCAAGACTTATCTCAATCTATTAAACCTTTTGATGTTGGTTATACTTTTATAATTTCTAATAATGGAACTTATGTAGGACATCCCAATGAGTCGTTTGTCGGCCAAAAAATTTCAGAAATAAGACCCGAATACTCGAGAGAGAATAGTATTGTTGAAAAGATAGCCAGAGGAGAATTTTTTTCTCACGTTAGTCATGATAATTATTTCAATGGTGATGCATATATTGCATACGCACCTGTTTATATTGGAAATACTCAGATTCCTTGGTCTGTTGGATCTGCTGTTCCTATGAGCATCATTGTAAGCGAAGCAAACAGAATTCTTACGAGATCCATTATTGTTGCGGTTATTGGACTATTGTTACTTTCATACATAATATACATTGTAGCAAGGAGAATTTCAAAACCTTTGTCAACAATTAGCAGAGTATTAGAAAAAATTGCTATTGGGGATCTTAGGGATACTAGAAAAATTAAAGTTAAGACAGAAGATGAGATAGGAACTATATCACAAGCATTAAACAGCCTGATAGATGGATTGAATAAAACAGCTGATTTTGCAAATGAAATAGGACGAGGAAATCTTGAAGCTGAATTTAATATGCTTGGAGATAATGATGTTCTGGGAGAAGCTTTATTAAATATGAGAGAAAGTCTTAAACATGCCAATATAGAGGAAGTTAAAAGGCAGGAGGAAGACAATAGGAGGAATTGGGCAACCCAAGGTCATGCTATGTTTGCAGAAATATTAAGACAAAATAATGATGATATAAGCACATTATCTTTTAATGTTATAAAAAATCTGGTAAAATATTTAAATGCAAATCAGGGGGGTATTTTTATTCTCAATGATGATGATGAAAAGAATATGTTTCTCGAAATGAAAGCATGCTATGCATTTGATAGACAAAAATATTTAACCAAAAAGATTGATATAGGTGAAGGACTTGTTGGTGCATGTTTTCTTGAAAAGAAAACAGTATATCTTACTAAAGTTCCTGAAGATTATATTCTTATCACATCAGGCTTGGGAGACGAAGTTCCTTCAACAGTTTTAATTGTGCCATTAATTGTTAATGATAATATTTTTGGGGTTGTTGAACTCGCCGCTTTCAAACCATTTGAGGCACATTATATTGATTTTGTTGAAAAAATTGGTGAGAGCATAGCAAGTACTATTTCTTCGGTAAAGATAAATGTGCGCACTAAATTCTTATTGGAACAATCGCAGCAGCAAGCCGAGGAAATGTCGGCTCAGGAAGAGGAAATGCGTCAGAACATGGAAGAAATGCATGCTACTCAAGAGGAAATGGCTAGAAAGGAATTAACTCTGCAGAATGTAATTAAAACAACTAACACTTTTCAAATTTTTATCGAATTTGATTTTAATGGTATAATCAAAAACTCTAATGATCTTCTCTCCAATTTGTTAGGATATAGCAAAGATGAACTTAGAGGTAAGCATCATAGCATTTTATTTGCTGATGAAAATTATAATGGTTCTGATGAGTATGGCGACTTTTGGGTGAAAATGAATGATCAGGAGAATTTACTTCAAGAGTATAAGCTTCTTGCAAAGAATGGAGATATATTAACATTTACCGGTGTATATCATCCTGTTTTTGATCAGGGGTATCCAATTAAAGTTATGCAGTTTGGGGTAAATATTACAGACTATCTGTGCAAATAAAAAATCTGTCGCAAACACATTGGTTAAATTCCATTGTATTTTTAAACTTCAATGCTAAATATTTCAGTTGTTTCTTATCTTAATTCACTTCCTTTCCTTTATGGAATTAATAGTTCTAGGTTTTTAAAAGATATTAATTTAATCAGGGAACTGCCTTTTGAGTGTTCAAATAGTTTTGCAAATGGATATGCAGATATAGCTTTAGTGCCGGTTGGATCGTTACCAATGCTTACAAATTATAAAGTAATATCTGACTATTGTATAGGTTCTGATGGCCCTGTGAGAACAGTATTGCTCTTAAGTAATACTGAATTACATAAGATAAAAACAATTCATCTCGATTTTCACTCTCAAACATCTGTAAAACTTGTTAAAATCCTAGCTGAATACTTCTGGAAAATTTCACCGAAGTATATAAATACCTCTATCAATAATTATATTGATAATCATCATTTTGAATCAGCTGTAATGATTGGAGACAAAACATTTGAACTTGTTCATCAGTATAATTATGCATATGATCTTGCTGAAGAGTGGAAAAAATATACAGGTTTACCTTTTGTATTTGCCTGTTGGGTAGGAAGAGAGAATATTAGCACAGAAATCGTAGATGCTTTGAATAGTTCATTTAGATTCGGAATAGATAATCTTGATTTAGTTGCAGATCAATACAAAGAACAAATTATTCTTACAAAGTCCGAAATTCTAAATTATTACAACGAAAATATTAAATATAACCTTGGAGAAGAGCAAAAAAAAAGCATGGACAAGTTTTTATCCATGCTAAAGAAATCTGAGATTTAAATTTGACTATTTTCTCTTCTTTTGAGCCTCGGCAAGTTGCTTCATTTTTTCCTGCCATTTACTTTGCTTAACAGGTTTTTTCTTATTCTCTTCAATTTTGGCTCTAAGAGCATCCTCATCTATAAACTGTCGGATTAGGTACATTTGACCAAGACTTATTGCATTTGCAAGAAAATAGTAATAACTCAAACCTGATGCAAAGCTGTTAAAAATAAACAGCAACATAACCGGCATCATATACATCATTGTTTTCATTCCGGGCATTTGATTAGCGCTTCCGGTCATTTGCGTATTCATCCTTGTGTAAATAATTGTTGAAATTGCCATAAGGATTGTAAATAAACTAACATGACTGCCATAAAAAGGAATTGTAAATGGAAGATTAAATATCGAATCGTATGATGAAAGATCATCTGCCCATAAAAACGCTTCTTGTCGGAGTTCTATTGAAGCAGGAAAAAATCTAAAAAGCGCTAGAAGAATAGGAAGCTGCAGCAACATTGGAATACAGCCTGCCATTGGATTAACTCCTGCTTTCTTATATAAAGCCATTGTTGCTTGCTGCTTTTTCATAGAATCTTCTTTCTTAGGAAATTTCTTCCCTAATTCCTCAATATCTGGCTTTAACACCCTCATCTTTGCAGATGAAATATATGTTTTATAAGCAATGGGTAATAAAACAATTTTAAGCATTATAGTAAGCAGAAGTATAATTAAGCCATACCCTAGATTCATAGAATCTAACCAGTTAAAAATAGGGATGACTATAAACCTATTTATCCATGACATTAAGAAAAAACTCCAACCTAATGGTATTTGTCTTTCTAGCTTTAAATCATAAGAACTTAATGTTTGATAATGATTTGGCCCCAAATAAAGGTTCATGGCAAAATTATTATCAGATTTTACATCATACTCAATATCTATAGAAGCACTCATTCTTCTTACGAAATTGGGTGATTCCTCCTCATTTAAAGTTATTGCTTGAATATCCGCATTTTTAAAATGTTCTTTTGCAATAAGGCTAATTGAGAAGAACTGCTGTTTAAATGAAATCCATTTTATGTTTGTTCTTAAATCTTCTCTGTCGTCTTTGTTTTCACTTAAATAAGATACCTCGTCATTAACATAATGATAATGTATTGTTGTATTTCTCTGTTCATTTATATAGCTCTTTTCCTGTTTCGGGGAGAACATATCCCACTTTATGTTTATAAAAGGAACATTTTGAGAAATTATTCCTTGCATGCCAACAAAACGAATGTCAAAGTCAATCATATAATCATTTCCTTTCAAACCATAATATAATTCAATATACTGTGGATTTTCTATTGCCGGATCTGATATATACATTCGCATTCCAAATTCAAGAGAGTCGTTGCCACTTACAATAAAATGCTTTTTACCCGGTTGACTTTCTTCGTATGAGTGTGAGATAAAAAACAAATCACCGGTTGAAATTAATTTATTGGCGTAATAAAAGTTGATTGCAAAGTTGTTGTATTCTTCCAGAAATAATAAAAGAGGATTTTGGTCTGATGTTTTGTAGTTTTTTAATTCAGCATTTGTAATAAAACCGCCTTTTGTACTAATTGTAAGTTTAAGTAGCTCATTTTCCAAATAATAATAATCATTTTCACCTATTGTGTTTGCAGCAAAAATGCCATACTTATCATTATCTTGAACACTTTCAATGTCGGTTTTTATATCTGATTGTTTATTAGTTTCCTTTGGGGTTTCTGTTGCTAAATCTTTAGCATTAAATTCATCAATAGAATTATCTGCTTCAGCATTTTGCCTATTTACTTCGGCAATGCTATCTTGCCTAATTCTGGCTTTTTCTCTATCTTCAGCAGATGGAGCAGACCAAATGCTATAAACAATTAAAATACCAATTATTACAACAATTCCGATAATATTATCTCTACTCATTTTTTGATTTTTTTAATGGATTGCAAATATATATTATTTTTAGTAAATGGCTTGAAAAATGTGGAAAATGTTAGATGATTTATGAATAAAGAACAAGACATGCACACGTCTTCCTTAACAAATAATTACAATATTTCAGAATGTAATATTGTAAAAATGCTTAGATTATGATTTTGATTTTATAACTGCCTTGACAAAGTTAACAAATAAAGGATGAGGTTGCGCTACCGTGCTCTTATACTCCGGGTGAAATTGCACTCCAACAAACCATTGATGATTTGGAATCTCCATAATCTCAACCAAGCCGGTACCGGGATTTATCCCTGTTGGAATCATTCCATGCTTTTCAAACATTTTGAGATAATCATTATTGAATTCATATCTATGACGATGTCGCTCACTTATAAGAGTTTTTTTATAAATTTTTTCAGATTTTGAATTTTTGGAGACTAGGCATGTATATGCACCTAATCTCATAGTTCCACCTTTAGTTGTAATGTTTTTTTGCTCTTCCATAATATCTATTACAGGATATGGAGTTGCAGGATCCATTTCAGTTGAATGTGCTTTATCTAATCCAATTACATTTCTAGCAAATTCAATAACAGCACATTGCATACCTAAGCATATTCCAAGAAATGGTACGTTATTCTCCCTTACATATTTGATTGCAGAAATTTTTCCTTCTATCCCTCTGTCGCCAAAGCCCGGAGCAACAATTATACCTGAAACATCCTTGAGAATTTTTGCTACATTTTCATCTGTAATATTTTCGGATTGTATTAGCTTTAGATTGACTTTGCAATTGTTTTGTGTGCCTGCATGAATAAAGGATTCAATAATAGATTTGTAAGAATCAACAAGCTCCACATATTTTCCCACAAGAGCAATATTAACTGTTTTATGAGGATTAAGTAACTTATTAATGAAAAGCTCCCATTTACTTAAGTCGAGTGTTCGGGTAGCTGGCAGTTTCATCTTTTTCAAAACAACTTGGTCAAGTTTTTCCTCTCTCATTAAAAGAGGTACCTTGTATATTGTATCTGTGTCGATAGATTCTATTACTGCAGATGATTCAACGTTACAAAATAAAGCAATTTTATTTCTGATGCCTGCATTTAATGGTTTTTCAGTACGGCAAACTAAAATATCAGGTTGTACACCATATTCAAGCATTGTTTTTACTGAATGTTGAGTAGGTTTAGTTTTAAGCTCTTTAGCTGCTGAAAGATAGGGTATAAGCGTAAGATGAATCACAAGGCTTCTATTTCCAAGATCCCATTTTAGCTGCCTTATAGCTTCAATATATGGAAGAGATTCAATATCGCCTACAGTACCACCAATTTCAGTGATAACAAAGTCAAATTTATTACCTTCTCCTAGCAACTGAATACAATATTTAATTTCATCAGTAATATGTGGAATAATCTGAACTGTTTCGCCTAAATAATCACCCTGCCTCTCTTTTCTAATAACGGATTGGTATATTCTTCCTGTTGTAACATTGTTGGCTTGTGAAGTAGGAACATTAAGAAATCTTTCATAATGCCCAAGATCAAGATCTGTTTCGGCTCCATCTTCTGTAACATAACATTCGCCATGTTCATAAGGATTTAAAGTACCGGGATCTATATTTATGTAAGGGTCAAGTTTTTGGATTGTAACATTATAGCCCCTAGATTGTAAGAGTTTTGCCAATGATGCTGAAATAATACCTTTACCTAATGACGAAGTAACACCACCTGTCACAAATATGTATCGGGTGATTTTTTTTGATTTGTTCATGCTTGAAAGAATGTTCCTTTTGACTTAAGTTTTCGCTTGCGAATGTAAGAAAAGATTAGAAATTATCAGAGATTATAAGCCAAATTAATTTTTTTTTTCAGGTAATTAACGATTATTATAGGATTGAAGGAAACAAAATAATATTAATTTTGTGTAGCTCCCAGATTTATTAATTAACTGTATATTTAATGGATATAAATTTCTTTGTAAAAATCGCCAGATCGTTTTTAGGATTAGTTCTTTTAATTTTTGGCATTAATTATTTTACCGGTTTTTTAGGCATTCCGATACCCGATGGTAATGGAGCTCTTTTTATTGAAACAATGGGAAATATTGGATTCTTTTTTCCTTTAATGGCGGCGTTGGTTATAGCTTTGGGAATTTGTCTTGTGGGAAATATTTTTGTTCCCTCTTCATTACTAATTTTGTTTCCAATCAACCTTAACATATTGTTGTTCAATGTGTTATATAGTCCAATAAATATGTCATTGAGTATTGTAATGATTTTGGCGCATTTATTTTTGCTTTGGTTTTATAGGAAGCAATACATCAATTATAAGAAACAATAAGTTGTTTTGCTATTTTCCTAAATTTTTAAGCTGTTTAATATAATCAGTAGGGTTTTTAGCTTTAAATACAGCGCTACCTGAAACTAATACGTTTGCACCTGCATTAACTAAGTTTTCTACATTACTTATATCAACTCCTCCGTCAACTTCAATAAGTGCTTTACTATTGGTTTGCTCAACAAGCTCTTTTAGTCTTGAGATTCTTTGATAACTTGATTTTATGAAGGTTTGACCACCAAACCCAGGGTTTACAGACATAATCAATGCCAAGTCAATTTCAGGAAGAATATCTTTTAAAAGATCAACACCAACATGAGGGTTAATTACAACACCGGCTTTCATTCCAAGTTTTTTAATCTGATTTACAGTTCTGTGCAGGTGATTACAAGTTTCATAATGAACAGTTAAAATATCTGCGCCTGATTTTTTAAATTCTTCAAGATATTTGTCAGGTTCGCTTATCATCAGATGAACATCAAGCGGTTTTTTTGCAATCGACTTAATTTGAGAGATAATTGAAAACCCAAAAGAAATGTTTGGTACAAAATGACCATCCATAACATCTACATGGAACCAATCAGCCATGCTGTTATTTATCATTTCAATGTCTTTATCAAGATTAAGGAAATTTGCGGATAGTAATGAAGGTGCTATAAGGTGCTGCATATGTTTTTTCTTGCAAATTTAATAAAGTTATTGTTAGTTATTTTAAATCTCTTTTTTGATAAACACTGCTGAATTAACTTTATAGAATAACTTTTTATTATTCGGTTTATTAACAATACGTTTAAAACTAATAAATAGCTATAAATCAATGAATTAAATAAATTTTTTGCACAAAATGACTAAGATTCAAATAATTTTTTTTTTCAAAAATAATTTTTGTGTATGTTTGTAACGCGTTAAAAAAAATTAACAAATACCAAACACAATATTATTACTTAGTTATATGGATATTCATTCAAACGATGTTTTTCACATAAAAGGCACAGACGATACACCTGAGGTGCTTATAGATCCTGAAAAAGGACTGATAAAATTATCAGGACGTTCTTTGCCGGAAGACCCAAAAGAGTTTTATATTCCAATAAAGGAAAATTTGGCAAAATACGCTGAAAGCCCAACAAGTGGAACAAAGGTTGTATTTAAGTTTGAATATTTCAATACAGCATCGTCAAAAATAATCATGGAAATTATTGATATTGTTAAGAAAATATCATCAAAAGACGATAAAGTAGTATATGAATGGCATTATCTTGAAGATGATGATGATATGAAAGAAGCAGGAGATGATTATGCAGATATTGCAGAGATTGAATTTAATTTCTACACATACGATGGTTAAAATTATCCTTGCCAATTTTACCAAACAAAAACCAAACAAAAAGCCTTTTCAATTTGAAAAGGCTTTTGTTTTATAATTACCATAGAGG
>CAZRNU010000091.1:0-5173 GCA_964601515.1 uncultured Bacteroidales bacterium
TTCCACCTGCTGTTTGTGTCCAGCCTGCAGGGAATGTCCAGTTGTAAGTTACACCGGCTACGTTAGTTACACTATATACTTGTGATGTACCCTGACATGGGTTGGTTGCTCCTGTAATAGCAGAAGGTTGCGCAGGAACTGTATTTACAGTTACTGCAAGAGTTTGTGCTGTTCCGTTACCGCAAGCATTCGATGGAGTAACAGATACGTTACCGGCGTTTGCACCAACTGTAACAGTTACAGAGTTGGTTGTTCCACCTGCTGTTTGTGTCCAGCCTGCAGGGAATGTCCAGTTGTAAGTTACACCTGCTACGTTGGTTACACTATATACTTGTGATGTACCTTGACAAGGAGTAGTTGCGCCTGTAATAATTGAAGGTTGTGCAGGAACTGTACTAACAGTTACAGCAAGAGTACGTGCTGTTCCGTTACCGCAAGCATTTGATGGAGTTACAGATACGTTTCCTGAACCGGCTCCTACTGTAACAGTAACAGAGTTAGTTGTTCCACCGGCTGTTTGTGTCCAACCAGCAGGGAATGTCCAGTTATATGTTACACCTGCTACGTTGGTTACACTATATACTTGTGATGTACCTTCGCATGGAGTAGTTGAACCTGTAATAGCAGAAGGTTGTGCAGGTACTGTGTTAACAGTTACTGCAAGAGTGCGTGCTGTTCCGTTACCGCAAACATTGGATGGAGTAACGCTAACGTTTCCGGCGTTTGCTCCAACAGTAACAGTAACAGAGTTGGTTGTTCCACCTGCTGTTTGTGTCCAGCCTGCAGGGAATGTCCAGTTGTAAGTTACACCGGCTACGTTAGTTACACTATATACTTGTGATGTACCCTGACATGGGTTGGTTGCTCCTGTAATAGCAGAAGGTTGCGCAGGAACTGTATTTACAGTTACTGCAAGAGTTTGTGCTGTTCCGTTACCGCAAGCATTCGATGGAGTAACAGATACGTTACCGGCGTTTGCACCAACTGTAACAGTTACAGAGTTGGTTGTTCCACCTGCTGTTTGTGTCCAGCCTGCAGGGAATGTCCAGTTGTAAGTTACACCTGCTACGTTGGTTACACTATATATCTGAGACGAACCCTGACATGGGTTTGTTGCTCCGGTAATTACCGAAGGTTGCGCAGGCACTGCATTCACAGTAGCTGTACCGGCAGTTGTACCAGAAATTATATTTGTACCGGCTGCATTAGAAAGAATTGCATTTTGAATATTAAGAGCGTGAGAGCCTGCTGTTCCGGGTAAGGTTACCTGAAAAGTAGCAACAATCCCTGAATTGCCGGTATAGGCAGTTACAGGGTTAGAATAGCTCAAAATTCTTAATGTGTTTGTGCCAATAATACTGGCGCTAATACTATGATTAGCAGTTCCTCTAAATAAGGCGATTGAACTGCCAACATAAGTAAATCCTGTTGGTAGTGGTACATCCAACTGGAATGCCACAACAGGTAGTGCGTTGTTCATGACAACCTCTATTGTTGCAGTTGTAGATGTACAACCTGTTACGTTGTTAATTGATAAAGTGTTCTGACTTTTAACGGCAGTAACACTAAATAACATCAAAAACAACGCTGTCAATAAGATAAATTGTTTTTTAGTTTTCATAAAATGTTTGATTAGTTATAGTTAAATTATTTAGTAGTGTAATAGTATTAAATTTTTTCATACATACAAAATTTTACACAAAAGACATTAACTATTCAGGGAAATATCCCTGAATAGTTAATGCTGTGCAATATAAATAGCTTTTCTGTATTTTCGCGCCAATCATTATTTAACAATCATGATTTTCTCTTCGTGTTTCACTCCAATTGCGCGACCGTTTGCGTCATATCCTGTAACTCTAACAATATATAAACCACTGCTAATGCTTTGAGTATACTGAATAGTATGTGCACCCGCTGAAAAATGAATGCGAGTACTTCTAGACACTAATCTTCCTTTTTCATCGATAAGTTCTAATTCTAAATATGCTGATTCAGGAAGGTTAAAGTTAATTTTGAAATTTCCTGCACTAGGGTTAGGATAAATACTAACATCTAACTTGTCTGATAGAATTTCTTCAATACCTGTGGCGTCTTGCTCATAAGCATTATACGTATAGACAGGAACCACTCTGTGTTCAACATTTGATGCTTCGGCAAATCCCCATTCAACTTGAGCAAAGTCAACTCCATCAACTTTCAATAAGTTAATTACCCCTGCGGGTATAATAGTGTTAGTCATGCTATAAATAATACCTAATCCTTTTTCTTTATTGAATGCCAGTTTGTGATCTGTATCTAGCAATAATTCAAGATTCATCTCTTCAAGCTCAGGGCTTTTAATTTCAAATTGAATAGCCAATAAAGTGCCATCACTTTCAAAACTAATATTTCCGCCTTCTTCCAGGTATAAATATCCAGGCTCAGAAGTAACATCTTCAAGCTCGCCCATTGCACCGCCAAGTATCATATTAATAAGAGCTGTAAGGTCAGCAATATTAACACTACTGTCGCTATTTACATCTGCATTAGCTATGTTAAATCCAGCAGGTGTACTACCGTTCAAATGGCTTACTAGCCAAACAATATCAAGAACGTTGATAAAGCCGTCGTCGTTTACATCTCCGGGCACAACAACAGGACCTAAAGATTCATATTCAAATGTAGGAAGAATCGCTAGTGAAGAATTTAATCCTATACCAGCTGTCCAATCAAACCATGTTGTTCCTTCAAGGAAATATGCTGTATTATATCCACTCTCTCTGCTAGGAACACAAGATACAACACATTGATGAGTTGTAAAGTTATGTGTTGCATCATATGTAATTACATAACCAACATAGAATGTTCCCGTTGTACTTATAGGCGAATCAAATACGATAGTATTCCATTCAGTAGTAGATAACGTTGGAATGCCAACAGTTTTTGAGCCAAGGATTGCTCCAGGAACACCCGCATTATCTGCCCATACTCTGAAAATAACATTTTTACCTGTACCTACCGCTATTGGAGTTCTTACTCTAAATTGAGTAATTGTGCCATTGTGAGTTGTTTCATATTTGTCAGCATAAGCCGTAATTGACCATTGATTATGGCCGGGGAATTGATTATTTGCAACTCCTGTATCATAATATGTTAATGTTTCACCTGGAAGAATTTTTGTGATTTCTTGTTGACCACCAACAATAACAAAACCAGTAGCTGTTGCCACATCTGATCCATGTGCATTTGAAGCTGTTAATGAAGTATTATATGTTCCGTAATTATTATACACAATATTTGAAGGATTTCTTGAACTGCTAGACGCAGGAGATCCACCATTAAAAGTCCAAGCCCAATTTGTTGGTACTCTAGACGATAAGTCATAATAATTTATTGCATCACCAGCTTGTAGGAAAGGTCTATAACCACTAGTCCAAAAAGATGAAGAATACCACCAGTCTGCTAAAGGAGCACGTCCAATTACAGTAACATAATTATTTTTAGTTCTGGTATTTTCGCCTGCAAGGTTACCTGCTTTCAAAGCAACAGTATATTGTCCTGCAACATTGTATGTCATGGTAGGATTCTGCAATATTGATGTTGATGGAACAGCGCCATTGGCAGTCCATTTCCAAACCAGTGGGTTTCCGGTTGTTGCGTCAGCAAATGTAACTGTTTCACCTTCAAAAATTTCAACTGATGCTGGAATTTCATCAAGATAAAGAGATACACCGTCAAGACCCATTAAGTCACCATCGTTGCCAATATATTGCCATGCAAACTTAACATTTTGACCGGCGTATGACGCAAGATTTCTGTCAATAAGCCTCCATGCCCAATCTACACCTGCAGGATCAGTTGCATCACCAATTGCATTCCACAATTCTGTCCATGTACCTCCGTTATTTGTTGAGATTTTAAAACTCATTGTGGCTCCGGGGTTTAACCAAGAACGGCTGAATCCGGCGTGGAATCTAATTCTCATTGGTCTGCCGGCATAAGCTGCAGTGTTTATTTCAGGCGAAATTATCCATTCATTCTGTGAGTTAGCTGTTGAAGCTTGCCAAGGAATAATCGCAGAGCTTGTGCTTTCCGGATTAATATTGCTATAAGGATTTGCTGCCGGATTTCCTTGTTGCCAGTTGTGTGTTGCATGGAAATTTTGAACAGTCCATCCATCTGGTAGCCATGTTCCGTCAAATCCTTCTTCATAAATAACCGTCGGTATTACTGCGTTAAAATCAGCCACAGGAGCAGTGTTTGGAGCAAAAGTCATTCTAATATTAGGACGGTTACCATCAACTGTGCCGTTTCCTGTTGGTGCGGCATTTCTAGCATTCCACCTATGATGTCTGCTAGCAGCAGTAGTATATCTACAAGCACTTGAAATATTTGCCGTAGATGCTGAATTTACATAAACAATAACAAGTAAGTTTTGTGTACCATTATAAATAAAGCTACTTGTTAAGTTAATCGGCACCCATCCGGCAGGAGTAGGATTAAACGTACCATTATAAACCATAGTTGCACCTGTAGTATAATTTCCAAACACACCTGCAGTCAAGGTTGTAGCTGAAGTATGCTTCAACCAAATTTGTATATTACGAGTATCCGCCTGAGCAGTATTTGCTTGCCATTCAAGTGTAGAGATTAAACCACCACCACCAACTTCAGCAGCAGTATATAAACTAACACTTTGCACATGGTTTGCAGCACCTGCAACTCTACCATCTATACCAAAAGGATAAAGAGAAGTATTTGTTCCTGTACCTATAATTTTCGGGTTAGGAGTGGGAAGAGCAGGGGGAGCTGTTACAGTAATATAATTATTTTTGGTATTTGTATTATTACCGTAAGCATTAGTAGCAGTAAGAGAAACGGTATAATTTCCGGTAGTAACCCATGTTACAGTAGGATTACGCTCGGTGGAAGTTTCAGGATATGCATTTGGTCCAAAAGTCCATAGCCATTCATTTGGTCCGTTAGTTGACAAATCAGTAAACTGGAACGTTGTTCCGGAAGGTCCTGATGTTGGAGTAGCAGAGAAATTTGCTACAGGAGGATCTGTTGTCCATTTTGGGTCCCAGCCTCTATGAGTATTTGGGTTCGTGCCAACAGGGTCTAGCCAAGGTCTTAGTTTTTGATCAGCATTTGGTTTTGTATCCCACTGATAAGCAAGTTTTCCGTAGAA
>CAZRNU010000091.1:5273-8126 GCA_964601515.1 uncultured Bacteroidales bacterium
AGGAACAGAATTATTTAGTTCAACAAGTAATAAGTCAGCTCCACCTGAAATCGGGTCAACTGCTCTTAGAGTACAACCTGTCATTACGTCAGATGTATAATATGTGCCTGAACCGCAAGCAGAACGTTCATAGTTGAAGTAAAACTGCCAAGCGTTTCTGTCAGCAACAGAAGCACCATCACCGCAATGAAATGCAGTATAGAAATAAGGAGTCCAGTTTTCAAGTGTATTATTAATCAATGTACCTGAACAATAGTACCAGCTTGCACCAATTCTGTTTAAGGTATGAGCCACACCTCTTCTTGTGTCAACATGAGGGTCGCCAACAGGAGAACATTTAATGTCTATCTGACAAGCAGCAGAAGCACCATTAGCAGGTTTGCTATTATCAAAAACAGAATAATTATCCTGATATATATAGATAAGTTCTGAAATTATTAAATCTACATTAGATTTATATTCCTTAGAATCTATATTTGAAATTGCTCCCGCATCAGTAATACTCAAATTGTCTAAAACAGAACCGGAATTTGAAGGTGAAAGTTTAGTATTTCTACCTGTAGGAGTTTCAATATACTCTATAGTAATAGTGTTACCAAAAAGTACTCTAGTACTTAAAAGCTTAGATTCATGATTATTATGCATACCAAGTGCACCATTAATCATAGCCTTATTTTCGTTGTATGTCCATAGTTCAGCACCTTCAGGTAATTGAAAGTTGTGAAACACAACACCAAGAGATTGAGCACCTTCAGCTCTAAGGGTAGCACGCCAAAGCATTCTGCCGTCAGGAAGTCTCATCCATTCGCCAAAATCATTGATGCTTTTTCCGACTTCAATTGAGAAACCCCCTCTCATAGGAAGTTTGTTTTCTGCGTTAATCGCATCTTCTTTGTGAACCTGTTCCCAGTTAATGCTAACAGGAACATCAACAACATCCTTAGTGTCAGGAACGTTGTACTTAATACTTGGTAAAGTACCTTCTTTCAGTATTTGAGAGAAAGCTGGCACAACCAAAAACATTGCCAGCATAAGTGCAGCAACACTTTTCATTAATAATTGTACTCGATTTTTCATAATAATTAAATTAAGGTTTGGGTTTAAAAAAGTAATTAGTGAATAATTAAAGAATCTTCAAAACTAAAATTTGTTATTAAACATTGGTTTTATTCAATACATCTGATTTTTTTTCAATTTCATATTTAAACACTAGGTAAAACATCAATAAAATCAGCATATAGAATAGGTAAAATTACATAATTGTTTTGAAAGTTATTAACAATTTATGAACTTTTTTTTGATATTTTTTGAAATTATTTTTAACGCGCTGTTTTTCAGTTATTTATCTGCGCATAATTTTATAAACAAGCGCTAAGTGAAACTTGGTGGTCGTGTAAGTGTTTTCCACAGTTGCGCTGAATGAGAGGTGGGGTTCTGCGTTTGGCGATTGGCATTTGGGGCATGGGGTTTCAGGCTGAAGGCCTGATAATAATTTAACCCGAAGCAACGCTTCGGTTTTTTGAGAATGCCGTTAAATTTTCGCCCTGAAAGGGCAGGTTAACTTCGAAAACATCCGCCATCACTCTCTGCCCCACGCCCCAGGCTCTACGCCTAAAACAATCCGGTTATATTTCCGTCGTTATCTATGTCGATATTTTCGGCAGAAGGAACTGTTGGTAATCCGGGCATTCTCATTATTGTTCCGGCAATAGGTATAATAAACCCTGCTCCGGCAGCAACTTCAAATTCCCTGATTTTAACAGTAAACCCTATTGGTCTGTTCTTTTTATTTGGATCGTCGGATAAAGACTTCTGAGTTTTAGCAATACATACCGGCAACTTATCAAGTCCGATTTTTTCAAACATTGCCATTTGCCTTTTAGCTTCAATAGAATATTCAACATGGTCGGCACCATAAAGTTTGGTGGCAATGGTTTCGATTTTCTTCTCAATACTCCAGTCAAAACTATATAATGGTTCAAAACAAGTTGAGCATTTGTCTGCTTCCGATTTTACAAGCTTTGCCAGTTCTATTGCTCCATATCCTCCTTTTTCCCACGCTTCACAGATTGCAACTTTTACTTTAAGCTCAGCACATCTGTCCATAACCACTTTAATTTCTTCATCAGAATCTGTAGCAAATTTATTTATTGCTACAACAGGGCTTAGATTGAAATGTCTGATGTTTTCAATATGTTTTTCAAGATTCTGCAAACCCTTTTTCACGGCTTCCACGTTCTCCTTCTTTAATTCTGCAAGCTTAACGCCACCGTGGTATTTAAGCGCTCTGATGGTAGCAACAATAACAGATGCGTTAGGTGTTAATCCACCATATTGACATTTAATATCAAGAAACTTTTCTGCGCCAAGCTCAGAAGCAAATCCGGCTTCTGTTACAACATAATCCGAAAGGGATAATCCCATTTTTGTAGCTATAAGGGTATTAGTGCCTTGTGCGATGTTTGCAAACGGACCTCCATGGATAATTGCAGGGTTACCTTCAATAGTTTGAACCAGATTTGGCATTATAGCATACTTCATTAAAGCAGCCATAGCACCCTGAGCATTAAAATCCCTAGCATAAACCGGTTTATCGTCGTAGGTGTATCCCACAAGTATATTGCCAAATTTTTCTTTTAAATAATTTATATCTTTTGCTAAGCAAAGAGCCGCCATAACTTCAGATGCAGCAGTAATATCAAACCCCGACTGCCTTGGCACACCCTGAGCTGAGCCCCCCAGTCCAATAACTATATCTCTGAGGGCTCTTTCATTCATGTCGATTACTCTTTTCCAAATAATTTTTCTAGGGTCAAGATTTAAAGAATTATTTTTACTTTGAAGGTGGTTGTC
>CAZRNU010000091.1:8226-11857 GCA_964601515.1 uncultured Bacteroidales bacterium
TAATTTTTCTAGGGTCAAGATTTAAAGAATTATTTTTACTTTGAAGGTGGTTGTCGATAAGAGCTGATAATAAATTGTGAGCTTTTTCAACAGCGGCAAGGTCTCCGGTGAAATGCAAGTTAATATCTTCCATTGGAAGTACTTGTGCATATCCACCTCCGGCAGCACCACCTTTCATCCCAAACACCGGGCCTAATGATGGCTCTCTAATTACAACCGTAGCCTTAACTCCTATCTTGTTAAGTCCTTCTGTAAGCCCAATAGAAGTGGTTGTTTTTCCTTCTCCGGCAGGAGTGGGTGTAATGGCCGTAACAAGAACCAGCTTTTTCCCTTTAGCCTTATTATCATCAATAAGTTTTAATGGAAGTTTTGCAATATTATTTCCGTAAAGATGCATATCGTCTTTACTTAGTCCAAGCTTTTCGCCAATGCTGTATATATGCTTCATTTTGGCAGCTTTTGCAATATCGAGGTCTGTTTGCATAACTATTTGATTTTGATGTAAATTTAATTCAATTATACAATAAACTAAGGTACATATAATTTTGTTTAAAATAAAAGCAATATTTTCATTTACTGCCAACTTACAACTGTCGACTACTGACTTAATATTCAATTTTCACCTATATTTGTTATAAAAATAGAACCTCCTTGCTCCTAATAAAAATCATATGGACTTTATTTACTTTTGCCCTTACACTAAGTTTGTCGGCACAAAATCTTCATAATCAACGTTCATATAAAATTCCGGCAAATCACACACAGATATTCCTCGACTCCCTTAGCATTATTGAAGAGAGCTTTGAAATATTCGACCCCACAAACAAACCTCTAGAAAAAGCATTCTACAATATAAATTATATAACGACGGAATTGAATCTAATTATCCCCGAATATTGGAAGTATGATTCATTGCAAGTGAATTATCAGGTGTTTCCTGTGAATTTCTCAAAACCTTACTTTCACAAAGACACTTCTTGGATAAGTTTGCCAGGGCCGGGAGACTCTTTCAGGCGACTGAGCACAGTAGCACCTTCAGGCGACAAAGGATTGATTGACATTCCCGAGCTTAGCTCTTCCGGAAGCATAACCAGAGGTGTTACAGTAGGCAACAATCAAGATTTGTCACTAAACTCGGCCATGAATCTACAGTTGGCAGGCAGACTTACAGAAGACATTGAGATTTTAGCAGTAATCTCAGATCAGGATATTCCATTGCAGCCTGAAGGCACAACCCAGCAATTACAAGAGTTCGATAAGGTTTTTATTCAACTTACAGGTTATAACGCCACTCTTACAGCAGGAGACTTTGAGGTTGAAAAACCTATGGGGCATTTCTTGAATTTCTCGAGAAAAACTCAGGGTGGTATGATTAAGTATTATTCAAAAGACGATACAGATTCTATTAAAGATTATTTCGAGGATAATGACATTACCTTTGCCGGTGCGATTTCCAAAGGGCTTTATGCAAAAAATCAATTTAATGGAATAAATGGCAACCAAGGCCCATATAAATTAAGCGGCAATAATGCCGAGAGCTTTATCATAGTTATTGCAGGCTCAGAAAAAGTCTTTATCGACGGTATGTCGCTTACCAGAGGATTGGAAAATGATTATATTATAGACTATAATCAGGGAGAAATAACATTCACCTCTAGGCGACTGATAAACTCAAACAGCAGAATAACTGTTGAATTTGAATATGCCGGAAGAGATTATGCTCGCAGTATGTATTATACTTCAGCAGCAACTAATACAAAGCATGGAAATGTAAGAATAAACTTTTTTTCTGAGCAGGATAATCCTTCTCAGTCATTGTTCCGTGAACTTTCAGAAAGTCAGAAAGATCTTTTAGCATCTGTTGGCGACAGCACTAACAAGGCTTTTACCTGGAGCTTCGATAGTATAGGCTTTAGAAACGATAGAGTTATGTATCTTATAACAGATAGTCTTGGATATGATACAGTTTTTGTTCATTCCACAAATCCTGAAAAGGCATACTACCAAGTAAATTTTACATATTTAGGCGAAGGTAAAGGGAATTATCTCCAAATTCAATCAGCAGCTAATGGGAGGGTTTTTCAGTGGATAGCACCCATAAACGGCCAGTCACAAGGTACTCACGAACCTGTACAATTGCTAAAAGCCCCTGAAAAGTCACAAATGCTTTCTATAGCATACGATTTAATTCTATCGGAAAAAACATCTGCCGGAGTTGAATGGGCCTTTTCTAATTATGACAAAAATTTGTTTTCAGATTTTGACAAAAAAGATAACACCGGTATGGCAATTTTGGCATACTTTAAAAACTCATCAAACATTAGTAGAAACTGGAAGTTGACAACAAATATCACACACGAAACTGCCGAAAAAACATTTTCTCCAATTGAGAGATACAGAAGCATTGAGTTTGATCGTGACTGGGTTGTTGCATCATATACACAACCTGAAACAGAGCATCATTCTGCAATTGAATTTGCATTTCAGAATAAAGACTTCGGAATCGTTAAATACAATGTTGCCTCATTATTAAAAGGTGATTTTTATAAAGGAGTAAAAAATGGTGTCGAATTACGATTAAAGAAAAACAATAACCGCGTTTTTTATCAAGGAAACTATCTTAGTGCTTCAGGAATGGATATAACCAACTTTTACAGGCATTATACAGGCTATACAAGAGTCTTTAAGTTCTTTAACATCGGCCTCACTCATCAAATGGAAGACATTAAAGTGGCTGATACACAAACTTCCTTTCTTAAGCCAAACAGCTCTGCCTTTAATCAATCAGAAGTATTCTTCACAAACGAAGAACAAAAAGAAAACAGCTATAAAATATTTTACTTACGCAGAAATGACTTTCTTCCCGTAAATAATGGACTTGAAGCTTCTTCAATATCTGATGAATATGGTGCTACTTATAAGTTCGCTACAAACCCAAATCAAAGACTTTCAATAAGTTCTATTTATAGAAAAACTGAATATAAAATTCTTTCAACAACTAATTCTCAAAAAGACAACTCAGTAGCAGGCAGATTAGAATATTTTAACAGAATGGCAGATGGTATAATTATTTCAACTTTATTCTATGAAATATTAAGCGGAATGGAAAGGAAGCGTGAGTTTTTGTATGTTGAAGTTCCACGCGGACAAGGAGCCTATGTGTGGATAGATTATAACGGTAATGATGTAATGGAGCTGGATGAATTTGAATTATCGCAATTTCCCGATGAAGCTAACTTCTTAAGAGTGTTTATTCCTACCGACGAATTTGTAAGTGTTTTTACGAGTGTATATAGTCATTCATTAAATATAAATCCCAGTCAAAAATGGAGTAAGGAATCGGGCATAAAAAAACTTCTTTCACGATTTAACAATCAGACAGTTTTCAGTTCTAACAAAAAAATGCAGGAATCAATAAGCTTATCCGGCTTCAACCCATTTTATATCAATATTGCTGACACACTTATAACATCTATGAATACTTCTTTGAGAAATTCATTGTTCTTTAACAGATCCAACCCTATATTTGGGATGGAACTAACTTATCGCGACGACAGAAATAAAATTCTTCTGAGCAATGGAGTTGAATCCAGAAAAAACGAATTGCTTTCTCTTTCTTCAAGATGGAATA
>CAZRNU010000092.1:0-11612 GCA_964601515.1 uncultured Bacteroidales bacterium
TCTAACGAAACCTTCTTCATCAATATATCCATTTTTTCCATCCTCAGTAGGGTTGTTGGAGTTGAATGGATATAAATGATTAGGATTTAGAGCGGGGAATAATATCCAGCTATTATCGTCGGTGTTATTATTTAGCCATGATGTATTGTCTGTAGCTCTCGCTTTAATGTAGGCTTCCTTCCAATTGTCTTCTCTAACATATGCAATATCATCTGGTTTTGGGAGTTTTATGCCTTCTGCTCTTAGTCTTTGCTCAAGTTCTTGAGGGAAAATAATATTTCTCCACAATACCCTGTTTAAAGCCGGTGTTGGAAAGGAGTATAATATTTGATCTTCTCCAAGAGGAAAATTATTCCCGTGTTTCATTACAGCCAAGTAATCTGTATGGCAGTATTTACAGGCATTTTGCGTGCCGTATCCGGTTTCAATCCAGCATTGGGGCGGAATGGCCGGGTCTTCATTGTAACTTGGTTTGTATATTGCTCCGGTAAGTTCTTCGAAGTTTTTTGGTGCAATTCCTTTTGCAAAGTTTTTGGCACTAATAAATTCAGCAATCAGCCCTTTATTTGATAATTCTTTTATTGTTAATTCCTGCTGGGGGTCGTGTCTTTCACACATAATGAGAAAAGCAGAAATACCAATTAAGCTAAATACAATTGTTTTAGCCGTTAGAGCTTTTATTTTTAAATTCATAATTCTTGGTTTTGGTGAAAAAAGACTATATAATGTTCTTTATTTTTTATTCTGAACACTAATTAAATAATCCCTAATATCCATTTGTGTATAGGCGTAATCGAGCACAGATAGCCCTTCGTTGTCAGTTGCATTTATATCAGCACCTTTAAGAACTAGCAGCTTAACCATGTCCATATTTCCTTCAACAACAGCTTTCATAAGTGGTGTAAAACCTTTATGGTTGCGTGCATTTACATTAGCCCCTTGATTAATTAACTCTTGATGTGTGGGGATTCTGTTGCGATAAGGGTGCACCATCAAAGCAGTATTCCCTTGTTTATCAGTTGCTTCAAGATCTACTTTAAATTCAACAAGAAGTCTAATCATGTCAATATTCCTCCCATTCTCAACAGCATTCATTAGAGGTGTTAGTCCGTTATTGTCGAATACATTAACTTTAGAACCTGCATCTAGAAGGATTCTAGCTGTAGAAACATGGCCGGCAGTTACGGCAACCATTAGGGCAGTTGATCCATTGTTGGCTTTTAGCTCTAAGTTTGCGTTTTTTTGCAGAAGGAACTTCAATAACCTATTATTTCTTTGAATGGCACATTCCATTAAAGGAGAGAAGCCAATGTGATTCTGGATGTTTATATTCGCTCCTTTACTTATTAATAAAACTCCAAGTCTGTAATGATTCATCTCAGCTGCACACATCAAAGGGATAAATTGTGGGTTCCCATCTCCATTGGGATTATCTCCTTTAATTAGGTATCTGTTGGCTTTTCTGTAATTGTCATTTTTAACGGCATTATAAAGGCGAGATTGAGAATATGAATCCTGTATGATTATTACAAATGCAAATATTAAAAACAGTAATATCCTATTTACGAATGTGTATTTTTTGCCTGTCATTTGTGTTGTTTTATTGCAAATACCTATATACTTATATGTTATAATTTTACCAAAGTTACAAAAGAAACTTAAATTTCATCTTTTAAAAACGCTAAACAAGTATATATTTACTGTTTTTTAAAATGCATTTATTTTTCAGGGTGTAATATTATTAAAAAACTTTTAGATGATTTTCAGTATTTTCCTGATATTTTTTTATTTTTACCGAGTAAAGCCGTTGTTTTGTTTTAAATTTGTTGAGAATATTAGATATGAAGCTTGTTTTATTTATCACAATTAAAATCAATGCATCACCATCCTATAACATTATCTTTTAATAAGGATTTAGAAAAGCAATACAGAGAAAAGTATTTTAAAGATTCTTTGATTGTTTTAAGAATTGCACTGTTATTAGGTGTAGTTACATATTCATTGTTTGGATATCTGGAGGCTAATGCCGACCTGAGTTATAGAACACAAACACTCGTTGTTCATTTTGGAATTATAATCCCCTTTCTGGCAGTTGTTTTTTTGGCTTCTTTTGTCGATTATTTTGAGAGAATTTGGCAGCTCGTTTTAACAATAGCATTTATTGGGGCAGCTGCCAGTAAAATTTATATGATTACGCTTGTCCCTGATAACTATGTTTATTATACAGGGCTTATTGTAATATATTCTGCCGGATATTTTGTTTTTAAACTTAGGTTTTTCTACGCTTCCATCGCCGGATGGACAACTTTTTTAATGTTTAATTTAACTGTTTTGGTTTCAGATAATATCAGCTTTGCTGAAATTATAGCTTATAATTTCTTTTATCTGGCTCTAAATCTATTTGGGATGCTTGCTGCTTATAACCTAGAGAATAGTAACAGGAAAAATTATTTGCTTACCAGCCAGTTAAATGCTAAAGAGGCAGAAGAACTTAGGCGACAGGTTGAATTAGCAAATAAATCTGCGGAGTTTAAACAGAACTTTCTGGCAAATATGAGCCATGAGATAAGAACACCACTTACCGGGCTTGTAGGTATGGTTGAGTTATTAGGGCAAACACCTCTTAATCATCAACAACAGGATTATATAAACACTTTAAAGCAATCAACTGAAAATCTTCATGAAATAATTAATCAGGTATTAGACTATTCCAAAATTGAAGCCGGAAAACTGAAATTAAATATCAAAACATTTCAATTTCAGACGCTACTAATAAATGCAAAGAAACTATTCAGTAGCATTTGCGATAAAGAAATATCTTTTGAAATACATGTAGAAGAGGAAGTCCCATTTTTTATCAAAGCCGACAAGAGTAGGATAATGCAAGTAATAAATAATTTAATCTCTAATGCAGTAAAATTCACATCCAAAGGGAAGATATCTCTTAATGTTAAACATTTAAATACAGATAGCCTTACTCATGAAACTACAATCAAAATTGAAGTTTCAGATACAGGATTAGGCATAAAACCTGAAAAGCATAATCAGCTTTTTATTCCGTTTGCTCAAATTGATGAAATGGATACAAGGGATTATGATGGAACCGGCTTAGGATTATCAATTTGCAAGGAACTTGTTAAATTGCATGGTGGCGATATTGGATTTGAGAGTGAATACAAGGTTGGAAGTACATTTTGGTTTACTTTTAAAGCAAAAGTTGCCGACTGGGAGGAAATGCCTTCGCTGTTGAGCTCTGACGATGCTTTCAATTCATCAAAGAGCTTAAGAATAATGCTGGTTGAAGATAAAAAGATAAATCAGAAAGTTATTTCCCTTATGCTGTCTTCAATTGGTCACTCAGTTAAATGCGTAAATAATGGAGAAGAAGCTCTTGCTGCATTTGTACCCGGTGCTTATGATATGATACTAATGGATGTCCAGATGCCTGTTATGGACGGTATTGCTGCTACTCAGGCTCTTAAAGAAAAATATGCTGATGTGCCTCCGGTAGTAGGGCTTAGTGCAAATGCGTTTGAAGGTGATTCAGAGAAATATAAAAAACTGGGAATGGACGATTATATTACAAAACCGCTCAAATATGAAGATTTTACTGAAGTTGTAAACAAATTCTTTTAAAATCTATGCATGCATAAAAGCTTATCATATAAGAAAATTTTAATTGCATTTGCATTCCTTATCTTGTCAAATGTAACCTTCTCTGTTTCAAATCCTGATAGCCTCCTTTCTGTAATTAAAACATCAAAAAACGATACTATAAAAATTAATGCAGAACTCGCATTGGCCGATTGGCTGATGCAAACTCACCAGAACGACTCTGCACAAGCATTAATTGGGGTAATAATAAATAATTGCGATATTATATCTGTTAATAAAGATATTCAGCCCTTAGTTAAAGAAACACTTGCACGGCAAAAAGTACAAGCGCTAAATTTTAAGGGTAGCCTTTGCCGTAAGAAAGGAAAACCTGAGCTTGCTTTGGAAACACTTAATTTAAGTATCGATTTAGCTTCTAAGATAAACTATAAAGATGGGTTGGCGTATGCTTATATGCATAAAGGTGAGGCTCTAGATTATATGGGAAATCTTAATCAGGCTAATGAATTCTTTTATAAAGCTCTTGATCTGTTTCGTGATGTTGAAAATAAATATGGACTTGCTAAAACACTGAATGCTATTGGGACTGTTTATGACTATCAGGGTGAATTGGATACAGCTCTTGATTATTATACTCAAAGCCTTAAAGTATACGAGTCGTTTAATTTTGAGAAGGGAATTGCGGATCAATATAATAACATTGGGATTATATACTATCTGCAAGGAGATTATGAGACTGCCTTAGATTTCTATTTTAAAAGTCTTAGGACTCACGAAAAAGCAGGTTCAGCAGGTCATTCTTATAGCCTAACATTAAACAATATTGGCTTGATATATGAAAATTTGGGGAATACACTTAAAGCTATTGATTATTATGAGAAATCTTTAAAAGTTTTTGAATTAATAGATATTGGTACCGGAATAGTTCTGCCTTTAAACAATCTTGGTGAAGCTTATCGCAAACAGGGGGAGTATGAAAAAGCTCTGGAATATTTCAATAAATCATTGAAGATTAGTGATGAAAGTAATGATGTGCAAGGTGAAGCTTATACATTGGATAAGATTTGCAGTATTTATATAATTCTTAACGATTTCTTAAAAGCCTCTTTTTACTGCAAAACATGCTTGGAGAAATATATTGAGATTGGAGATAAACACGGATTGGCTATAAGTTTTATTGGACTTGGAACTTTAAATAAGAAAACAGGGAAATTGAATAATGCTCTCGATAATTTTTTACATAGTGTTTCTTTATACAAAGAGATAGGTGATAAGCAAGGAATAGCAACAAGCAGTACATGGGCAGGATCAATTTATTTTGAAATGGGAAAATATAACGAGGCCTATAAATATGCCAAAGAAGGATACAGACTTGCTAAAGAGTTAGGATATCCAGCAGATATACAATCATCAGCTAAATTGCTAAATCAGATTTATCAGAGGTTTGGTAATTTCGAAAAGGCATTGAAATATTATGAAGAATATATTGCAATGAAGGATAGTCTTGTTAATATTGATATTAAAAACAGAATTCAGGACCAATATTATAAATATCAGTATGAGAAAAAAGCCTTAACAGATAGTATAGCTTTTGCTCAGGCATTGACCATCAAAAAAATAGAGCTGGAAAAACAAAAAGCAGAAGCCAGCCGACAAAAATGGATTCTTTATTTAACTCTTTTGGGATTATTTGTTGTACTCGCATTCTCAGTAACTATATTTAAGCTATTTCTAGATAAAAGAAAAGCTAATGACAGACTTGAACTTAGTTATGCTGAAATAAATCAAAAAAATGAAGAAATAGTTGCGCAAAGAGATCAAATAAAAATTCAGCATGAATATGTCCTCGACCAAAAAACATTGTTGGAAAAAAGTCATCGCCGCATTACAGATAGTATTAATTATGCCAAACTAATTCAAACTGCATTGCTTCCTTCTGATAAGATGCTGGCTAAAATATTGCCCGAGAATTTTGTTTATTATAAACCTTGCGATATAGTAAGCGGCGACTTTTATTGGGTTAAGGAAATTCAGGATATAATTTATATTGTTGTGGCAGATTGCACAGGGCATGGGGTTCCCGGAGCTTTTATGAGTATGCTTGGAATAGCATTTCTTAATGAAATCACCAGGCGTGAAGATATTAAAAGCACTTCTGATATTTTGAATATATTAAGGCAAGAGGTCGTAAACTCTCTGAGTCAGGATAGCATAGATGAAAGACCAACTGAGGGAATGAATGTCTCTGTTTTGGCCATCAATAAAAGTAATATGAGAGCTCAGTTTTCTGGTGCATACGGTAATATGTGTGTGATTAGAAATTCTGATAATAAAAAACTTGACATTAGTCAAGAGTTTATTGTTTCTACTGAACAAGATGGTCAAATAATGCACGAAATAAAAGGAAATTCTTGGTCTGTCGGGAAGTCCTCAACTAATGAAAGCTTTACTTCTCATCTCTTTCATCTGAATGCTGATGATATAATATACATATACACTGATGGTTATATAGACCAATTAAATGGTATCTCAAATCGCAGATTCAATTCTCAAAGGTTTAAAAGTTTATTGATTGATATTAATAAGCTTGATTTTCAATCTCAATATTTTAAACTCGAAAAAACATATTCCGGCTGGAAGGGAGATAACGAGCAAACTGATGATATATTAATAGTTGGATTAAAGCCGGTTTTCTCCTAATGCGCTTTTATAATTTTCTTCGTAATTGATTTGTTTCCATCTAGAATTTTTAAATAATAGATTCCTGGCATTAAGTGTGAAATGTTTATTTCTAAAATTGATGAAAAACATTTTTCCTGAATGATTTCTACCCCTTTATTATTGTGTAATGATATAATTGCCCCGCTTTCAATGTTTTTTATTCTGATAAAACCGGATGTCGGATTTGGATATATAATAATTTCAGAGGTTATATCATCTATTGAAGTTTCTTCAACTAATTCGTAATAAAACATAATCATCTCAGTCTGAGTCCAATCATTTTTACCCGGTGTCCAATTAAAATCAAGATGCTCAGTTAAATTGTTGTCATTGTCGTAGTAGTATAAACGCTTCTGATTGTATATCCATTCGCCTGAATTATTGTGCCAGTCTGATTTATACTGTATGCTTTTATTCCCGTTTTCATCAAAAAGATTCTCGTAAAGAATTAAATTAATCCATTCTCCTGATTGCCGGAAATATCCGATTGAATGAGTAAGCATGTTGTCATCATTATATTCATTCTCTTCTCTGTAAATATAAATCCACGAATTCGACTCCCAAATTTGAATTACATTTCTTAAAATCAAGTTGCCTGTTAAATAATCCAGTTTCTTTATAGAATAATTTTTCCAATTATTTTCAGTAGTTTTCCACTCCTTTGTCAGTATAAAAGATGGATAATTTGATCCTGAATATATCAAGGAATCTTTCCATGCATTTCTCCAGTTATTATTGGTATTGTCCCATATTTTCAATATATTTTCTAAGGCTAGATTGTTTTCATTATATGTTACCTCTATTGAGATAAAGTTTTGCCAATAATTGCCGGGACTTACCCATGAGTAAACATTATTGCCTGTATAATAGCCTGAACTATTGTAGTTGTTTTCAGTTTTACGATAATTTATCCACTTATTATCCTCAACAATCCAATTAAGTCTGAGAATTTCGCTTATGGTGTAATTCTCGTTATAATCAAAAAGAATTCTGTAATTGTTGTTCCAGCGATTATTATGTTCATCCCATAAGTAGGCGTATGTTTCTTTATGTAAATAAATTTTTTCAACTTTCTTCGCAGAATAATCACTGTCAGATATGCATTCCCCTTGGGCAATAGATAAAGTTGCAATTACTGATAGAAATATGAGATTGAAAATTCTCTTCATGATTAATTAAATACTGTGAAATCTGATGTTTTTTAATTTACTTTGCGTCGTTAACAAAATTACGAATTATTTGTAGTGCCGGATTGTGATGAACAAAAGAAGACTGAAAAAAGCGTTTAAAAGAATTGCTAAACTGCCGGGTGGAAGGCATTTCTTTTTGTATGCTATTAATAAAATAAGACACTTCTATTATAAAGCTATAAAATCTACCAAAATAGCATATCCATCTACAATAATGCTGGAGCTTACAAATCATTGCAATCTTGCATGCACTACTTGTCCGCGTGAGTATGATTACGGAAAGAAAATGGATAAGGGTGTAATGGATGTTGATGCTGCTAAAAAAGTGATAGACCAGCTTTGGCCGTATCTCGATTCTGTTGGCCTTACAGGCATGGGCGAAACATTTATGGCTAAGGATATTGAAACAATTGTCGATTATATAAAAAGTAAAAACAAGGGTATCATTATTTCAATCTCTACAAATGCTATGCTGCCCAACTTTATTGAGCTCGCTTCAAAAGTTATTGGCAAAATTGATACTATTCAGATTTCTATTGACGGGGTAGGAGAGGTTTATGAAAATATCAGAAAGAAAGCTAGCTACGAAAGACTTTATAGCAATCTTGTAAAACTTGCCGAAATTTCTAAAGGCACTGATACTGATTTAATGCTCAATATGGTTGTAACAAAGGAAAATTATTCGGATATGCATAAGATTGTAAGCCTAGCTTCCGAAATTGGGATTAAATACGTTGATTATACCTTGTTCAATCTAGCCTCTGTTACAAATATTGATAGATTGTATTATAACTTTTATAAAACGGATGAGTTTTTGAACGAATTGAAAACTCTTGAGGAAGTTGCAGCTAAGAATAAATCTGTTACAATTACAAACAATAATTTTAAAACTGACAATGGATTTAAAAAATGCCCGTTTCCATGGACGCACTTTTATATCTGCTGGAATGGATTTGTAGCCCCTTGCTGCGCCAAACCATTTCCAAAGGAGTTGAATTTTGGAAATGTTTTTAGTGATAATGTAATGAATGTTCTTAATAGTGATTCATATCGGAATTTCCGAAAAATGTGGTATAAAAACATTACCCCGGGATTTTGCAACAAGTGCCATTTTATTGACATTGAGCCTATAAAAAATGTATAATCGCTATGCCATGCAATCTGAGAATTTCTGGCAAATCAAAACCCATTCACCATCGATTTGTGCGAAGTAGAAATACGATTCGATAAAATGGTTTTGAATTAAAAGCACTTCAAATATTTCTGCATCTTTATATTTTTCAGGTAGTGATAATTTTTCAAACTCAACATTGTACATATATTCCGGCAGATTTTCGGCTTCAATAGAGTAGTAATACATGCCGTCCTCTGCTCCGAAAAACCCATCACATAAGTGACCGTCAGGAATTTCGTTGAATAGCTTCGGGACTTTAATTTTTAAATCAAGATGCTGAACTTTTTGGTTTTTCCTTCCTGCATGAATAGCTCCGGGCTTAACTATTAAAATGAACTCTACCTCGGAACTTATGAAATTATTTATTGCATCGTCTTTGTTTATAAGTAAGGCGTAAAACTCCTTAAGAGCAAATTCAATGTTCTTGGGTTGAGATGCAATCGTGGTTTTTTCAATGCCTACTGTTGTTTCTTCGATTTCTTTAGAATCGGAATTTTCATAATGGTTTTTATTTTTGCAGAATGTCAATATTGTTAATGCTGCTAAAACAATGATATATTTAAGTTTCATAATGTTATATTTTTGATTATCATTTCAATGAAACAGTCCCAAGTCCTGAGTCCTAAGTCCTAAGGAACCACAGTCAACGCAATTTGCACAATCCAAACAATCTTTCCTGTCACTCTTCTGTCTCTCTCCTGTAACTCTCCTGTCACCTTCCTGTCACCCTTCCCCAACCCTGAAATTACAAAAATCATTATAAAGAAAAAAATAAATTAAACAACCGCGACACATATTGACGTAGTTTTATTATATTTGTAAAACAAAAAAACTAAAAATTATGTCGAAAGTAGAATCCATAGCCAGGTACAACTTGATAATTAACAAGTTGAGGAAATATCCCGCAAGTTTTAAAGAAATATTATCGTATCTTGAAATTGAATCAGAAATTCAGGGTTACAACTATGTTATTTCACTCCGTACTTTTCAGCGCGATATTGATGATATAAATGTACTTTATAACATTGAAATAAAATTTGACTTTTCGAGAAAAGTATACTATATCGACTATGACGAGGATGATGCTTTGAAAGAAAGATTATTTGAAGCATTCGATACATATAATGCTTTGAAGGTTCCTGAGCGATTGTCTGAATATATACATTTTGAAAAGCGAAAACCTCAGGGCACCGAAAATCTTTATGGGTTGCTAAATGCAATTAAAAACAGACAGCAGATAAGTTTTGATTATTGTAAGTTTTGGAATGAAAAAACAGAAAACAGACTTGTTGAGCCATATATTCTTAAGGAATTTAAGAATCGTTGGTATGTCTTTGCTTTGGATGTTGCAGATGGAAATGTTAAAAGCTTTGGATTAGACAGGTTGTCGAATTTAGAGATTACAGGAAAGAAGTTCAAACCACTTGAAGACTTTGATGTAAATGCATATTTTAAAAATTGTTTTGGTATAATCAGCGCAAATGACGATAAACCTCAGGAGATAATATTGTCGTTTGAGCCACTTCAGGGGAAATATATTAAAACACTACCCTTGCATCATACACAAGAAATATTGAAAGACAATAAAAAAGAACTGAGAATTAGACTTCGTTTGTTTATCACTTACGATTTTATAATGGAGTTGCTATCACATGGCGACAGGGTGAAAGTGATTGAGCCAAAATCACTGATAAAACAATTAAAGAGTATATACACTAGTGCATTGAGCCAATATTGAGGCTTGTTTTTCTATTAAAAAATCTTACTTTTGCCCGTCAAAATAATTTATTATAAAAGCTGAAACTTTTTTCAGCCATCCAAATTGATATTATGAGGAATCTTTTTTTATTGCTACTATCCGTAATGATTTTATTTTCAGGTTGTTCAACGCTTAATCAACAAAATAAGCAAAGACAGAAGGCTGAAGCAGCTCATGCTGAAGGAAATTTCAGGGAAGCTTTCGATATTTACGAGAATATTATAAATCAAAAGCGAGATAAAAAGCAACAAGTTGAAGGAGATATATATTTTAATGCAGGAATGCTTGCTTATCAACTCAATAATTCCGGCAAAACAATTGAATATCTGGAGTTGGCAAGACATGCTGAAAGCATAGATGGAGAAGGGTTTTTGGTGCTTGCCAATTTATACAAGGAAATTGATAACCTTTCACTTGAAATTAGGAGGCTTGAAGATTATGTTGAAAAGTATCCCGAAAGTGAATCAACACTTCAGGTAAAAAGCAGATTGTTTCTGGCGCTCATAAAAAGTATGAGTTGGCAACAGGCTGAAGAAATGTGGGGAGATATTAAAGAACTTTCAGAATCTGATGAATTGCTCACAGAAGGCTATTTTTTGCTGAATAAATCTATGGATAATGAGAAAGTCGCTGATGAGTATGCCCAGAAGTTGCTAAAGATTAACGAGAAAAACAGAAATGCCCTTGAGTGGTTTGCCCGTAAATACTACAACAAAGCTGCGGAGCGATATAATACAGAAACTAAAGCATATGAGCAAAACCGCACAAACAGGCAGTATGCGAGATTGATGGAGGCATGGGGACCTATACACGATGATTTTAGAAAGTCGAGAGACTATTTCGAAGCATTATACAAGCACCATCCATCTGCAGAATATGCAAATTTCCTGGCAAATATATACGAACGATTGAATGATGATTCGAAAGCCAGATACTATAGACAAAGAGCCGGAGAATAGTGCGTTTTATTAGGTATTTCAAGCATTTATAAAAATTTTTCCCAAAATTGAATTTTTATTTTGCAAAATTAAAAACTTAGTCTATCTTTGCAACGCTTTTTAAGAAAGCAACGTTCATAACAAAATGGTCTGGTAGTTCAGTTGGTTAGAATACATGCCTGTCACGCATGGGGTCGCGGGTTCGAGTCCCGTCC
>CAZRNU010000093.1:0-6395 GCA_964601515.1 uncultured Bacteroidales bacterium
GATGAGTAATAAAAGATCTGAAGGAATAAATCTAATATTATAAGATTCGTTGGGGAAATAATTACAGTTAAGGAGATTGTGGAAAGTTAAAAGTCGGCAGTGGAAAGTGAATAGTGACTAGTGCTGCATGTCACCTCAATTTTTAAGCACCTTCTTTAGTGTAGGTCGGGCTTGGCCGGCCTTTGAACGACGGGATCCCTCGCTAACGCTCGGGATGACGAGCAATTTCTGCTGAAAGCCCTTTCAATCCATACAATCAGCACAATCTACACAATCCATACAATCTTATTGTAACCATTTCCTGTAACGTTCCTGTCACGTTTCTGTAACCCTTTCTGTCACTTTCAACTTCCCTAGTACAAAAACCCAAAAATCCATATAGGAATGCTGTTGAAGGCTCCAACCTCTATATCATCTTTTATAAGGAATGAGTTTTTTAGTTCTTTAATTTGTAAATGTGACTTATTTCTACCGCCAACTTCAAAAATATACTTCTGATTCACAAGGAAGTCGCCTTTATCCGGCAATGATATTGAATGTTTTGGTGATATGTGTTGTAATATAAATGTTTCACGCAATGTTCCAATATCCGGGTTACTTCCTGATATAGCATAGCACAAATTGGTATTATGCATCCATATTTTATCAGGCTTACTTAACACACTTATACTTCTACTGCTTTTTGTTAATGTGTGTATTAATTCGGCTTTTTCAAGCAATTGAAGAATATGTATCAGAGAGTTTCTGTTTATTTCAATCTTTTCACTAAGCTTGCTGATATTTGGAGTGAAAGGGACATTAGAAGCTATAACATACAAAAGCTTCTTTATTTTCGCAATATTGTTATAATCAATATCTTGAGTGCTTTGAATGTCAATATCCAGAATCAGGTTAACTGTATTTAAAATCTTTTGATGATATTCCAATACATTACCATCGAAGTATGGATAAATTCCGGATTTTAGATATGTGGTGAAATATTTGTAAGGCTTAAATTTCTTTAATAAATCAAGGCAAATATCAATATGATTATTTAGTAATGTATCAAGACTTAAGACAGGCAATTCAATCTTTTCATAAAATGCCAAATACTCCCTGAAAGATAATTCATGCAAAGAATAACTAACAGCACGACGGCTAAGGTCAGACTCCCCTTTGTAAATATCAAGAATAGAAGAGGATGTGAAAATAATTTGCAGTTTAGGTAAGTCGTCAAAAATTAATTTAATTTCTCTCGACCAATTTGGGTATTTATGAACTTCATCCAAAAGAAGCAGTTTGCCTCCAAGTTTAGAAAATTTGTCTGCAACATCATATAGAGATGAGTTTGTGAAAAAAAGATCATCTAAAGCAACATAAAGCACTTCATCAGATTTCTTGCCTTTCGCAATTTGAAGCAATAATGTTGTTTTTCCTGTTCCTCGTGCTCCTAATATCGCTATTAATCTGTTTTTGAAATTAATATCCTTGTAAAGGTAACGTTTAAAAGAAACCTCTACATTATCAATTTTTATAGTAGATTTTTGAAATAACTGCTCCATTGTTTTGCTTTTATTGATAGCAAAAATACACAAAAATTGCTTCTATTGCAAGCAAAATATACTTTTTTTGTGACTAGTGCTGCATGTCACCTCAATTTTTAAGCACCTTCTTTAGTGTTGGTCGGGCTTGGCCTGTCTTATTCCTTCCTTTATTAATAGCACCGTCACCTCGAGCGATAGCGAGAGGTCTAGTGGGTGAGCGCTTATCAACGGGATCCCTCGCTGGCGCTCGGGATGACCGGGTTTTGAACAACTGGATATCTCGCTTACGCTCGATATGACGAGCAATTTCTGCTGAAAGCCCTTTCAATCCATACAATCCGAACAATCCATACAATCTTTTTGTTACCTTTTCCTGTAACGTTTCTGTAACTCACTTAGGACTCAGGACTCAGGCCTCTGGACTCAAGACTCAGGACTCAGGACTCAGGACTTAGGACTCAGGACTAATACCTTACCCTTTATAATCGGGTTTTTTGTATAGTTTTCTGTAGATGTTATAAACAAACTCTAGTTTGCTTTCATTATTAGGGTAGTCTCTGTAGATTTTCGCGGGTTCTTTCATTATATTGTCGAAATCGGCAACTGAAATTCCAAGTTTTTTGCACACATATTCTTTTTCCTGCTCTACTTTTTGAACATCGTACGGTTTGTTCTTCAGCGTTTCAAGTGCTTGCTCGCGTGTAATTTCGCCTGTGCAAATCTGTGTTGAGAATGTTGCAACTCTGTAGTCCATATTGAATTTTACGGGCATTATATATGACTGAACAAATCCTGTGTATTTTGATTCATAATGTTTTCCGCCATAATATTTCCAACCCAAATCCTTTTCCAAGAGATTCATGGCTTCAGCCTTGTTGTATGGAACGTAGTTGAGCATATAAATAATGCGTATTCCTTTTATAAGCTTGTAGTATAACTCTTGCTTCAGACCAAACAGGGGAAATTTTTTCAGTTTTCTTGTGCCGAATTTTTTCTGAATATGTTTGAGGTAAGTAAGGTCTTTTGCGTTATAATGCCAGGTTTTTGGCAAAATACCCTCAGTGGCAAAATTGCCGCCGCTAATAATATACTTCACTCCGTATTTTGCTGCTACCTTGTGTAATGCTCCCGGGATGGCAATATCTGTAGGAGTTTCCATCTCTGGTATAGATGCTTTTAGAAATGCAAGTTGAAGGTCTTTGAATTCCTGCCAATCGAGAACGTAGCTTTGATAATCGAATCCGAGAATATCTGCAAGGTTTTTAATATTTCTAACAGAAATATCAGAATTCCATCCATTGTCGAGATGTACAAGCAATGCTCTTAAACCATTTTGCTTTGCAATATAAGAAACATAGCTACTGTCAATGCCGCCGCTAACACCAATTATGCAATCGTACTGCTTTCCTTTTCCCGATTTTTTAATTTTTGCAACCAAATCTTTCAGCTGCTTGTCGCTCTCTTCTCCCTGATAAACCCTGTGCGATATTCTGTGGAAGTAATTTGTGCAATGATTGCAAATGCCGTTTTCATCAAAAGTAATATCAACATCAGAGGTATCCATCACACATCTTTTGCACTGACGATATTCCATTTATATTGAAGATTACAGATTGAAAACTATTATTGCAGTTTTTTATCAGGAGCAAAAGTAAGAAAATAAGTCGAAAGGTAAGTTAAAAGTTAAAAACTAAAAACTAAAAGTTAAAAGTTAAAAACTAAAAGTTTAAAGTGGATAGTGGGCAGTCTTTTCAATCTATTCAATCCGCAAATCCCAAATCAATCAAACAACTTCTCAACTTCTTTTCTTTCGGGGTAGTTGATCAGAACTCCATTCATCTTTCCTTGATACACAAAGATGCTTCCGGCTGCTAGTCCTGTAGCATTAGCTTCTTTGTATGCCTGCATAAGATGTTCAAGACTTCCGGCGCCACCCAGGGCAACAACCGGTATGCTTACATTTTGGGATATTGTTTTTGTAAGTTCAATGTCGTAACCTGTCATTGACCCATCGTTGTCAACAGACTGAATTATTAATTCTCCTGCACCTTTTTCAGCCATTAGTTTGGCAAATTCAACAGGATCGGCTCCTGTGTTTTTACTGCCGCTTTTTATCCACACCTTTTTGCCTTTAAGAAAGGCCTTTTTTACATCTATGCATACTACAATAGTTGACGAACCGAATGTTTCCGAAGCCTCAAGCACAAAGTCAGGATTTTCAGCAGCATGAGAGCAAATGATTACTTTTTCGGCACCTGCGCTGAGAATAGTTTTTATATCTGAAATAGTTTTTATTCCTCCACCTACAGCAAAAGGCATATTGGCTTCTTCTCCCACATTTTTGATAAATTCGGTTGATATTACGCGATTTTCTTTTGTAGCTTCAATGTCGAGAAAAACAAGCTCGTCGGCTTTAAGGTCGTTGTAAATTCTAACTGCGTTTATTGGGTCGCCAATGTATGTGTAGTCTTTAAACCTTTTCGACTTTACCAAGCCTTGGTCTTTCAAAAGTAACACCGGAATTATTCTAGGTCGAAACATTTTTGTAGTTTATTTATGATTGCAAAAATAAAAAATAAGTCAAACCCCCACACCCCTATACCTTATACCCCTATACCCTAGGCCTCTCTCTCCCCCACGCCTTCAACAAACCCCCTCAACACCACCTCTCCAAAATCATGACTTTTCTCGGGATGAAACTGTACTCCGAAAATGTTTTCTTTTTCCACTGCGCAAACAAATTTGTAGGAATAATCGGTATAAGCTGCGATATGGTCTTGAGTATCTGTTTGCCAATGGTAAGAGTGAACAAAATAGAATTCGTTTTTATCCGGAACATCTTTAAGTAGAATGCTGTTGTTGGTTTTTTGGATGCTGTTCCATCCCATGTGAGGAACTTTAAATTTTATTTTATCAGTCACATTAAAGCGGACAACCTTTGCGTTAAGCCAGCCCAGACCTTCAACATTACCTTCTTCCGAAAAACTTGCCATTAGCTGCATTCCTAAACAGATTCCAAGTATAGGAGTTTTATTAACCAACACTGACTCATTAAGCGCATCTATCAATCCCAGATTCTTAAGATTTTTCATGGCATGACTAAAATGTCCGACTCCGGGAAGAATTATTCTGTCAGCAGAGGTAATCTCCTTAGCATCTGAGGAGATTATTGAGGGAACTCTCATCCTGTGCAAGGTTCTCTTAACAGAGTTGAGATTACCCATCCCATAATCAACGATTACAACTTTTTGGCTCATTGGGAAAATTGTTATGCGAATGCAAAGGTAAGAAATAAGTCGAAAGTGGTAAGTCGGCAGTCGTAAGTCGGCAGTCGTAAGTCTTTTCACAATCTATTCAATCCACTCAATCCATACAATCTTTTCTGTGGCTTCGGAAGCCTCAGCCACCACTCACTAACCACTGCCCACTGTCCACTCAGGACTCAGGACTCAGGACTCTCTTCAGCATCTCAACAGCTTTCTCCAGAGAATAGTACTTATTTGCAACAGTTTCAAAATCTTGGGGATTGAAATTGGTAGTAGTTATATAAGCCAGTGCTTTTTCAAATTCCGTTTCGGAGAAGTCTTTAACTGCAATTCCGGTATCTTTCTCAATTACAATACTTTCCAAGTCGCCAACATTGGTGTTGGTTATTACAGGTATTTGCATTCCAAGAAGTTCTCCGTGTTTTGTGGGTGATGATCCTTGTATGCTGAATGAGGTTTCAAAAAACATTACGGAATAATCAACCGCCGACAAATAGGAGGGAAGCTCATCGCGGGAAATGAACTTGCAGATGACTTCATTTTTATCTAAACCCAAAGCATCTGCTACATTTTTAATGTATTCGTGGCTATGTTCCGGACTGAAAAAGGCCATTCTGAATTCGGGCATTTTAGTTTTACAGTATTTATAAAACTGAAGCATTTCATCGGTTAGATAGCACGAACCTGTAGAGCCCATATACATTAGTAGTCTGTTGTCGGGCTTTAAACCAAGTTTTTGCCTGTATTCTTCTCTGACTTCCTTAGCTTGTTTTTTAAAAAAATCCAGATCTGCAGCGCAAGGAATAACTGTTATTTTGTGGGGAGAAACATTAAAGTCGGAAATCAAAATGTCTTTTGCTTTGTGAGTAAGTGTAATAATGTGTTCCGATTTTTTTAGAAGTTGCTTCTCTTTTGATTTAAAGTATTTATAAAGAAAACGGTAAACAGGGTTTTTAACATTCCACATATGTCTGTCAACCCTTTCATCAGCCCAAAATCCACGCATATCAAAAACAAATGGGATTTTGAATTTGGCAGATAATGCCATGCCTGTAATAGCGGCAGGATAGCTGCGGCAGTGAATAATATTAATTTTTTCTTTTTTGATAATTTGCCTGGCTGTCGACTTTACTTCTTTTTGCATAAGCCATGAGCTTATAATAGGAGGTTTGTTGCGATATTTTACAACATGCCATTTTATGCCCGATTTATTCAGTATTTCATCAATAGTAAATTTATTTTTTTGAAAAGCATCTTCCTTCTCACATGCCAAGATGTGGATATTGTAATCTCCGGAAAGTCCCTGAAGATAGGGTATTATCTGCGACCTCCCTAAAGGATCTGTAAGCCCGTCGTTTGTTATGTATAATATGTTAGTCATAAGTAGTAAGTCCTGAGTCCTGAGTCCTGAGTCCTAAGTCCTGAGTCCTGAGTCCTGAGTCCTAAGTCGTTTCACAATCTATACAATCTGCACAATCCATCCAATCTTCCTGTCACCTTTTCCTGTCACGTTTCTGTCACCTTTCTGTCACCCTTCCCTGTGGCTTCGAGTGCCTCAGCCACCGCCCTTCGCCCTCAACTTTTAACTTTTAGTTTTTAACTTTTA
>CAZRNU010000093.1:6495-11569 GCA_964601515.1 uncultured Bacteroidales bacterium
TTTTAACTTTTAGTTTTTAACTTTTAACTTTTAACTTACTCCACTTCCTTTACTTTATAAAAAATAATTACAAATGCTGTTACAAAGAACGGTATTAGTGGAATTTTTAATCTTACAAGAGCTCCGAAGTTTGCGGATGATATACCTACTGCAAAAGCAAAGATAAAAGCAAACAAAAGAGAAAAAACAATAAATGGTTCGTTTGTAACTGTTCTGAAAAATTTCACGGGACCTCTGATTAGAAAAATGTATAATACAAATGCCAGCAGTAGAAAATTTTCTATTGCAGATGCAAGAATAAAAACAGTACCTGATTCCCAAATAAAAGGTCTGAACAGTCCTGCTAATACTGCCATAGGTGTTTTCGACAAGAAATTGCTTATGGTACCGTCAAATTCGCCCAGGCTATAAAAATGTTGTCCGTATTGTTCGTGTCTTAAATGATCTTCGTATGTGATAATAGCTTTCTGAATTATACCTTCAACACTTCCATAGGCGCCCAGACTTTCTGAAAAAAGCGACATTCCGGAGATTCCAAGAAAAAGGAAGAAAGCCAATATTATAGGAGCAACAATATATTTCAGCACTCTATTGTCTATTCTTTTTATATAATACCAGGCAGCCCAAATTGCTATAGCCGGCACAAGAGCAACGATAATATATGGCTTTATTTGTATCATAAAGTATATAGAAACAGAAGCTATTATAATATTTGGGATTGTTGATTTTTTTTGCACAATACCAAAATACGCCGAATACAAAAACCAAGACATTAGAGATAGTGTAATTGTGTCTTTTAAAATTCCTGAACCCCAGAATAATACTGAAGGGAAGAATAATAGTGGGAAAACCATTTTGTTTGTCAGATTTTTATAAAAATGGCTGAACAGAAGAAATAGTTTCCAAAATCCTATATAAAAAACCCACGCAAATAGAATTGAGGTTGTGAAGTAATTTTTAAATCCCAGAAAAGTAAAAACTGTAGTTATTCTGATAACTAGAAATGCAGCAGAATCGTGAAGATAATCCGGATATCCTGTTTGGGCAGTAAAATAGCTCAAATTCTCTATTCCGATATTTCCGGCCATCAGTCTGAAAAATGCCTGAACATCAACGAAAAACAGATTTACCATTGCTTCGGAACTGATATAATATGCTGTTGTATCTCCTCCGGGATAGTAAAGAGTGTAAACCAGACAAAGGCCTATGGCTCCCACAATGCTGCCAAATAATCCATATACATAAAACTTGTATGCAGGATTTTTTTCAATATTACGGTTTTTAATGTAATGAGAAATCAGGAATATTAAGATAAGGTAGAAAAGGATAGCAGCCAGATCATACAGGTCGGGCAGTAGCGACTGATTCCATATATCATTGTATTCTGTCATTTACCTTCTTTTTCTAACCACATATTAATTACAATAATCTGCCAAAGACGATTATAAAGATAATCGTGATTTTTGTTATAAAACTTATTTTTTAAATCCTCAACAATATGTCCTTCAAAAACACTGTGTTTCTTTATCAAATCACTGCTAAGCCAATCGTTTGAAAAACTGAAAAGCTCATCTTTCATCCATTTGCCAAGCGGGATAGAGAATCCCCACTTAGGGCGGTTAAAATACTCTTCAGGCACATACTCAAATAATAGTTTTTTAAGCAGATATTTAGAAGTGTTGTTTTTTAATTTGAGATTTTCATCAAGATTAAGAGCAAACTCAACAAGTCTGTAGTCGAGCAATGGCACTCTGGTTTCAAGTCCGAATTTCATAGAAGCTCTGTCAACTTTCACCAAAAGATCATCCGGCAGATAATATAGAAGGTCAAACATTGCCTGCTGTTCTTTTGGAGAAAGCTTCCTTGCAACATTTGTGAAACCCTCATTTAATTCAAATTCGGAATAAAGGTTTTTTGTTAAAAGCTGCTTTAACTCTTTTCTTGCAAAGAAATATTGTTCCTGAGAAAAGATATGACTTTTTATAATTTCCCCTGATGGTGCATCTATAAGATGAGAAACTCTTTTCTTTCTTGAGTCACCTGTTTTCAGTAAAAAAGAAAGAGGTTTTTTCGCCATTTTGAATAATGGGTTGTTGAGTTTTTCAGCCCAAGTATATGCTCCATACCCCATAAAAAGTTCATCGCCTCCATCACCGGAAAGTGTCATAGTAACATGTTGTCGGGCAAGTTTAGACACAAGTAATGTCGGTAAAGCAGAAGAATCTGCAAAGGGCTCATCGTAAATGCTCATTAGGTCCGGAATCCAATCTAGAGCTTGATTTTGAGTAACTTCAAATTCGTGATGATTTGTTTTAAGAAAATCTGCTACTTTTTTTGCATAAACGGCTTCATTATACTTGCTGTCGCTAAATGCAATGCTGAAAGTATTAACCGGGCTTGAAGAAACTTTCTGAGCTACGGCTGTAACGAGGCTGGAATCAATTCCTCCACTTAAAAATGTTCCAAATGGAACATCCGATATAAGGCATTGGCTAACTGAATCTTCAACAATTTCTCTTAGTTTATTTAGGGCAATGTTCTCATCGGAAATTAAATCACTTTCAATTTTTTCTTTTGCACTCCACCATTGGTAGATGTTAAATTCATTCTCGGAATAAGAACCTGCAAATCCGGGTTGAAGTTTTTTAATTTCATTATAAATAGTATCTGGAGCAGGAATATATCCAAGATGCAGAAATTCATTTATTGCAGTTTTGTTTATGGTAAGGCTTTTTCTGATTGTTTTGTTTTTCGACAAAGCTTTCAACTCTGAAGAAAATGCGAAATAATTATCATTCTTTATCCAGTACAATGGCTTTATCCCAACTCTGTCTCTGAATAAATGTAGTTGTTTTGTTTCCTTATCATAGATTGCTATTGCAAACATTCCATTAAGCTTGTTTACAAAGTCTTTGCCCCACAAAACAAAGGCATGCAATACAATTTCAGTGTCTGAAGTGCTTACAGGCTTGAAATCAGGGTCTTTTATTTTTATTTCGGATAGAATCTCTTTAAAATTATAAACTTCACCATTATAAATCATAATAAACCTTCGGCAATGCGAAAGCATTGGTTGGTTTGCATTTGCGCTAAGGTCGATGATTTTTAGTCTTTGATGAGCCAGTCCTGCAAAGTTGTCAAAAAACAAATCTGAATGGTCGGGGCCTCTGTGACTTTGACAATTGTTAAACTCATGAAGGTCGTTAATATCCAGTTGCCCATTATCACAAATGAAACCGCTTATTCCGCACATTGAATTTTCAGACTTAGATTTTTGATATAATCATCAAAAATACATTAAATCTTAATTAACAATCTCAATTATTTGCTATTTTCTATAATGCTTCAGTGGAATTCCTTCAAAAGTTTGAAAAGCTCTGTAAAGTGAATTTAGGGAACCAAATCCAGCAAGTTCAACTATTTCGTCGTTTGATATATCCGGTTTTGCATCAATAAGTTCCTTTGCATACTCAACTCTATAATAGTTTACATGATTGCAGAAATTTCGGTTGTATTCCGAGTTAATGAGCTTTGAAACATAAGTTCTGTTAGAGCCAAGCATTTGGCAAACATCCCAAATCTTCAGGTCGGCATTTTTAAATATTTTTTCTTTAACAAAGAGTTTTTCCATGTTCGACTTTAAAGCGATAGCATGTAAAGCACTTTCAGACTCACCATTTCTCGCAGACAGTGGATCAGCAATCGGGGTATGAACTGTTATCTGATTGTTGCCAAGTAGTCCGATAAAAAATAGAAGTGTAGAAAAAACCAATGAAGGAAGAGCTAATGTCAAATTGCTGTCGGTAAAAGCTTCCCTTCCTGCAATAGCTACTAAAATGCTGGCAATTGATATTATACCAAGTGAAATATTAAAGAATTGGACCCATGAAAGGCTCATACTATCAGTGTTTGAGTAGAAATGTTCTACTTGCTGGCGGTTTTTTATAAGAAGTTTGAAGTTTAGAAACAGATATATAAAAATTTGAGTAATGAACACCACTCTTCCGATGTAGAAAACAGTCATCATAAATATTTGATTTCCTGTTGCATGATGTAGTCCCGGCAGAACTTCTCTGAAAAAATCAAGTTGTTCGTCTGCATTAAGCATTTGCAACCCGATTGTATGAAGAACAAATACTATCGTTGGTGGTAACAGATAAATAAAATGTTTGGTAAAAGAAAATTTATTATCAACAGTCAGCAATCTGATATAAATATGATATAAAGGAAAAACCAACAGAGAAGCAAATGTATAAATGCTGTCTATATGGCGATAAATATGAGTTTGTCCGGAAAAGTAAAGAAAGTGAGAAAAGTAAACAATAAAAGCAATGCCCATAAACTTTCCTAGAAAAGCTTTTGGTGCTCCTTTGTTCTCTGAATAGAAGCTGAGAACAACAGCCCAAAACAGAGTTACATAAACCGGATTAAGTAATAATATTAATTTTAACATGCCTAAAAAGCAATAATTAGATTTCCCGCCGTAAAATTACTAAATCAAGCAATTATCATATCAGTATAATTACTTAATTAATGTGAAAAACGATACTTTACTTCCAATTGTAATTGATAAAATTAAGACAAAATGATTTTTTTCACATGTCGCTGCTGTAAATTCGAAACAACAACAATGATAATTTTTGAGTTAAAGCTAATAGGAATATGGGTAGAAATTTGTGGTAAAAACTTATGAGAATAAAGTTTTTGACCGGAAAAATTGTAAATCTCAACATTAAATTCATTCTGAGGTAATTTTTTCCAGTCAATTACAAGATTATTGTCTTTAATATATATATCGGGTGATACACCAATAATATCTTGTTCAATAACATTCACATTTCCGCCATAACCACAAACTTCAAGAATTTCATTTATGTTGCCGGAATAATGGTTAATTTCACCTTCATAATAAACATTATTAGAAGGTTTAAATCTTACATATAAAGTGTGCAGGTCGAAATCGTCATCGGGAGTAAAATATGTAAAAAACGAAAAATTTTGTCCGTCTGCTGATATTTCAAAAGGTGGCTGAGATTCAATGATTAGGTGAGTTTGGAGGAACATGCCTATAATG
>CAZRNU010000094.1:0-11502 GCA_964601515.1 uncultured Bacteroidales bacterium
AAATATTTATATAATCAATGTTGAAAACAATAGAAAAAGTTTCTCTGCCTGCGTATTCACCATTATTGTAAAAGCTTATAATAAAATCAGCTTTATTACTTGGAGGGTAATTGTCAAGAATCTTTATAACAAATGGATTTTCAAGATTGTTTATGATTTCATTATTTGGAGCCGAGCCAAGATTTATTTCTTGAGTAATAATATCGATATATTGAGAACTTGTTTGTAAAATGGCAGTTACATTATCAACAGCAGAAAGAATATTTCTAAAAAATGCCGAAAGATTTAATGTTTCTCCGGGTTGTAATTTTGAGTAAAATTCTTCTGAATGCTCAAGTGCTATTAGTTCAATGTATGGGTTGTCTGTTTCTGAAAGTGCTCGGAAAATGTTTAATCTGCCGGTTCCTAAAAGCCCTTGAAAATTATCATTCCCAGGAATATTATTTATGTTGTCTGCTGTGACTTTTAATTGCGCAGCAATCTGGGCTGCATTATAGTCAGGGAAATGACTTCGTAATAACGCTGCGGCACCTGCAACAATAGGAGCAGCAAAAGAAGTTCCTGATCCGGGATTATAACTGGAATTTGGCCATGTAGTAAGCCCGCCTGTTCCCGGAGCTGAAATATCAATAGTTATTCCATAACTTGAGCCCGACCATTTTACATCATTAATGTCGGTTGCAGCTACACTAATTGTGTTTTTATATGCCGCAGGATATATTGGTATTTGATTATTTGAGTTGCCGGCAGCAGCAATAACAACTATATCTCTGTTTATAGCAGCATAATTAATAATATCTTGTCCAAATTGCCCGGCGCCAAAAACTCCTCCCCACGAAAGATTTATAACCGTAGCGCCTCTATCGGCCGCATAAACAATACCCTCGTATGCCATTACAAGCCTTCCGGATTCATTGTCAATTTTAACCGGAAGAATTTTTGAATTAAAACCAACTCCGGCAATTCCTGTATTATTATCGGCGGTTGCACCTGCATATCCACATACAAGCACTCCGTGTGAATTTGCGTTATATTGTGGGTTATTATCTCCTTCTCCAAGGTCCCACCCTCTATAATTGTCAATATATCCGTCGTTGTCAGAATCATAACCGTTGATAGGGTCGTTGTAATTATATTTGATGCTGTTGATTAAATCGGGATGCGTCAAATCTGTCCCTGTATCAATAATTGCTATAACTTGGTTTGTGTCTCCTCTTGTAATACCCCATGCCGAATATGCCTGAATGTTATTCAAATAATATTGGCTTGGTGCAAGTGGGTCGTTTGGAGTGTATGTAAAAAGCTCAGGAATATAATATTTTTCAGCATATTCAACAACTCCGGTTTGATACAATAATTCTATTATGTAATCTAGATCTTCTTTCTCATCAACAATTAATTCATGCATCAAACTTAAATCAACAAGTTTTTGTCCATTTGAGTTATATTTATTAGACGGAGAATTATGTTTTGGGAATTTTCTGTCAATTTTATGATCAATTTGCTTAAGATTTTCCTGAATGATAATAATGGCCTTATCACCCTCAGTTTTCATAGCTGAATCATCTTCAATTAGCTTGAAAATAAGCTTGCCTTTCACAAACTCTTGAGAGTATGACTCTGTTGATGCAATTAATAATAAAAAGAATATGACAAAGTTTATGCATATTCTTGAGCTATTCATAAAAAATTTATGATTAATCATCTTCTTACCATTGAAAGTTCCGTAAAGTTACAAAGAAAGTAGCTTTGAAAAATGAAAAAATTATTTTCACCTTTTATGAAAACTATCAATAGCCTTCTGAAAGCTTTATAAAAAGGAAATTCTTCTGACAGATGATATGACAGACTTTGTTAATTCTAAAACCCAATAACTATTTTCCCCCAAAATGCTCATTAAACTTTTTTAGTCTGTATTCCAAATCAGGGAATTGTTCTCTGCTTATTAGAGAGGTACAGGCTCTAAGTCCTTCTAATCTTTCGCTACCGGTTATAGCCAGTGATATTGCACTTATTCCATAATAAATAAGTTTTTCAATAAGCTCTTCACCTGAAAATCCGGGGTATGAGATTGTAAAATAGAAGCCGTCTGCAAGTGGAAGGTCTTCGTCTTTATCATATACAAGTTGAAAACCATTCTCGAGAAATAATTTCTTCATGATTTTGGCTTTTTCACCATAATCTTTTACCGCACTCAGGAAGTCGTATTTGCCGTCGTTTATAGCTTTTAGCATTGCAGCAAGCGCATATTGAGCTGAATGGCTTGTGCCTGAACTTAATGCATATACTGTCCCGAATATCATAGCACGGCCAAAAATGTCAGAACCGTAATACCTGAGAAGGTCACTTGCTTGTGTGTTAAATACTTTGTCTGATAATACCATCATGCCAATTCGTTGACCGGCATAACTGAAAACTTTTGAACTGGATATAAATAGTATATAGTTGTCGGTGTACTTTGTCACAGATGGTTGAAATGGAGGTTCTCCCGGCTTTGAAAGATCTACTCTAAAATCCATTGCAAAATAAGCAAGGTCTTCCATTACAACAACATTATACTTATCAGCCAATTCACCAATTATCTTTAGCTCAGTTTCTGTGAAACATATCCAGCTTGGGTTATTTGGATTTGAATATAAAAGTCCTGCTATATTACCTTTTGAAAGATGTTCTTCCAACTTTGCTCTGAGTTTTTCGCCTCTGTAATTATAAACGTCAAAGCTTTCAAAAGGAACACCTAATACTTTGCATTGCATTTTATGCACAGGAAACCCCGGATCTATGAAAAGAATAGTTTCTTTGCCTTTGTACATTCTGCTAAGTGTTGTAAATGCTGCAAAGCTTCCTTGCATAGAACCAACAGTCGGAATACATCCTACAGGATTTACATCGGCATCCATAAAAAGCTTAACAAAGCGAGATATTTCTGTCTTTAAAGGCTTAATTCCATCAATGTCGGGATATATAGCCGCAACTCCATTTTTTAATGCTTCAATTTCAGCGTCAACTCCAATCTGACAGGGCGGTAATCCGGGAATTCCCATTTCCATTCTAATGTATTTCATGCCGGTTGCTTGTTCGATATTATCAACCAGACGCTTTATTTCCCTAATTGAAGCTTTGCCAACACTTGACAGTTTTAATAAATCAATTTGCTCTTTTACCTTGTCGAATGGGATGGGAGTATCTTTCATATTTTGTGGAGTTTATATGTTAATATTTAACTAATTACAAGCATTTAAATTTGTCTGCAAAATAGTAAAATTCCAATTCATAAAAAAAAATTATCAAAAATATTTCTTAAGTTGTGTTATAGTATTATTTAACAAGTCTGATGCTTTAAAAATATTAATTTTACGATATGAGTATGATTTTTTGCTCGAATCAGGTTTTTTATTAATGCAAATATCTGGATATGAGAAAGATATTATTATTAATGGTGCTTATGGGCTTAAGTATTCTTAATGCTCAGCAAACTGAATATTATATGGTGCCGCCTCAGGAAATTATTGACCTAGTTGATGCACCTGTTACTCCAACTCTTAGAATAAGTCCGGATGGTAATAAGATATTATTTGTTGAAAATCCCGGACTTACTGCATTAGAAGATTTGGCTGAGGAGGAGTTAAGGTTAGCAGGTATTAGAATAAACCCAAAAACTAATGGACCAAGTCGTTCAAGATATGGAATCGGTTTATCTTTTGCCGACATTGATGGAAAAAATGTAATCAAAGTTGCCGGGATGCCGGAAAATCCTAAAATTACAAATATTCAATGGTCGCCTGATGCATCTAAAATTGCCTTTACAAACACAGTAAATGATGGAATTGAGCTCTGGGTCGCAGATGTGAAAACTGCCACTGCGAAAAAACTTACTCAAGCCATAGTAAACGATGTAATGGGAAATGCTTTTGAATGGCTTTCAGATAATAAGAATATAATTTTTTCATCTATAATTGAGAATAGAGGAAGTGCACCTCAAAGACCTTTTGTTGCTGTTGCCCCAATTGTTCAGGAAAATATTGGAAGAAGAGCTGCCGTACGTACATATCAGGATTTGATAAGAGATGGAAATGATGAAAGAATTTTTGATTATTATGCTAAATCTCAGTTGTGCAAGGTTGATATGAATGGAAGAATTGCAAAAATTGGTAAACCTGGAGTTATTTGGTATTTCAATTCATCTCCGGATGGTAAATATTTGTTGGTGAATTATATTATTAAGCTATATTCCTATATAGTCCCATTCTCAAGATTTCCACAGCGGTTTGAAATTCTAGATATCAATGGAAAATTGATTAGAGTGGTTGCAGATATCCCATTATCTGATGATATTCCACAGGGTTTTGATGCAGTTAGAAAAGGTCCACGTTCATTTACATGGAGAGCAGATAAACCTGCTATATTGTATTGGGTTGAGGCTCTTGACGATGGAGACCCATCAATTGATATAGAATACAGGGATAAAGTGTTTTTTTTAGAGGCACCTTTTAAATCAGAACCAAGAGAAGGTTTGAGTTTGAAATATAGGTATTCCGGATTTTTATGGGGAAGAGATGATTTTGCAATTGTAAATGAATCATGGAGGAAAGACAGAAAGATGATAGTTTCATATTTTAATCCAAATGATCAAACTCTTTCTAAGTCCAGTATTTTTAGTTACTCCACTGATGATAGGTATAATCATCCCGGGAGTATTCAAATGACTTATAATAAATACGGGCAAAGGGTTGTGCAATTTGATAATACCAACAGAAGGTTTATTTTATCAGGGCAAGGTGCATCGCCCGAAGGAAATAAACCTTTTATCGACAGATATGATATTAGAACAGGTAAATCTGAGCGTTTATGGCAGAGCGAAGCCCCATATTATGAATACACAGTTAACGTTTTGGATGTAAGTAAAGGATTAGTTATAACAAGGCGTGAATCTCAAGAACAACAGCCAAATTTTTATCTGAGAAATATCATTGACGGAACAATATCACAGATAACAGATTATCCTGAACCATTTCCTCAATTAAGAAAAATAGAAAAACAACTTATTCATTATCTCCGCGATGATGGAGTTACACTATCCGGTACTTTATATTTACCTGAAGGATTTATTGTCGGAAACAGTAGTCCTTTACCTACAATAATTTGGGCATACCCCAGAGAATTTATTAGTGCAGATGCTGCTGGTCAGGTAAGTGGCTCTCCATACACATATAACAGAGTTAGTGCCAACTCAGTTGTAATGTTGGTAACTCAGGGTTATGCAGTATTGGATAATGCTGCATTCCCAATTGTTGGTGAAGAAAATAAAGAACCTAACGATAACTTTGTTGATCAGCTTGTTGCAAATGCCAAAGCTACTATTGATAAGCTAGTTGATATGGGTGTAACTGACCCTTTAAAAGTTGGCGTTTCCGGTCACTCTTATGGTGCATTCATGACTGCTAATCTTCTATCACATTCTAACCTTTTCGCAGCAGGAGTTGCAAGAAGTGGTGCGTATAATAGAACGCTTACACCTTTTGGATTTCAATCTGAAGAAAGAACATTCTGGCAGGCACCGGAGCTATATCACAACATGTCTCCATTTTCCCACGCTGATAAAATGAAAACCCCTCTGTTGCTTATTCATGGCGCTGAGGACAATAATTCCGGAACATTTCCAATCCAAAGTGAAAGATATTATGATGCACTCAGAGGACATGGTGCAACTGTTAGGTTGGTAATGCTCCCTCATGAAAGCCATGGATATGTAGCCAGAGAGTCAATTTTACACATGCATTGGGAAACATTGCAATGGTTTGATAAGTATTTGAAGAATGAAGAATAAAAAAAGAGGTGCACCATTTGGCACACCTCTCAAACAACATCAACCAATTAAAATTTATTTACTGTCAAATTTTGGAATCTTGGCAACATTAAAACCAACCATAAGACCTATCATTGAACCTTCTTTGTTTGGTGAATAGTAAACATTTACTGGAACATTAAGATAACCTGACTTGAATGTTTTTCCAAGCGCGAATATCATACCGCTTGATACATCAAATTTCCCCCTTGAGTCTAGCCCTTTGAAAGTTTGAATGTTACTATCATAAGGTAATGTACTAGCTAATTGCCAATTTCCATTTCCATCATAATAACCATAAGCAGTTTTTGTAAGTCTAATAACAGGTCCTAATCCTATTTCAAAGCCTGATTTATTAAATCTAAACCCTAGCAGAGTACTTACGGATGGAACCACAACACCTGACTCCATGCCTGTTATAGCTGGTATTAACTCTAGTAATGCCTGAAAATCTCCTGAACTTAAAAACTGTTGTTCAAATTGATATCCAATTACACTATTAACAGCATACATGTCGAAACCACCTTGGGCTGATGGTGCCTGTAATCTGTTGGCATGTCTACCCCAATAGTGAGTTGCGCCAACTCGAGGGCCACTAAGTTTAACTGTAGTTTTGGATGTAATAATCGGCTGGTCATAGTTAACAAGCAAATCCACCAATAACTTATCATTTTCAATGCCTACAATATTATTAATAGACAATCTTAGCATAGTTTGGATTTGGTCTTGCTGATTGATAAACTCCATAACATCGGTTTTTTCAATTTTTTCTGACTTTACATCAATTAATCTCAAAATTATTATCAACTTGCCCCCATATCGTTCAACACTCCCTGTAAGCATTTTATCTGCATTGAATAATTTACCTACACTAACCTGACAATTTAAACCATAGCAATGATCCACCTCAATACCCTCTTTTCTTATTATATCTGATAAATCATATTTATCCATTACTTCATAAACATTTGTTTTTTCAAGCTCGAGCAATACAATATTTCTAATTACATCTTTGTCGATAGCTAAATCTTTAGAGTCGATACCTGTAACAGCAATTTTTTGTTTTCTTTGTGAAAATCCTGCCTCAGTTGAAAAAAGCATAATTAAGGTTAAACCGAATAGTTTTCCTAAAATTCTTGTTTTTGTTTTCATCTTTTTTTGTTTTAAAGGTTTACGAGGCAAAATTACGTTGGCAGTTTATCTTGTTAAAACGGACTTTTAACTCAGCAAATAAAAGTTTAGTAATCTTCAAGAAAGATTTAACACTTTGAACTACTTAGTTTCAAAAAAACTAACAATTAAGAATCTCAAGTCTCTCTTTTTTGCGAAAAACAATTAAAATTTCTGTTACTTTTGCAAAAAATGCAAATAATATATGAAGATTGTTGACCCAAAAGATATTCAAATTCAATTCCTAAATAGGATAAATGACTTGATACCAAAGGAAACTTCGCTTGTTGTAGAGTTATCTGATTTGTTAGAAATAAGTAGTGATAGTGCATATAGAAGAATGAGGGGGGAAACAATGCTTACAATTGAAGAGATTGTAACCTTATGTGATAAGTTTAATATCTCGTTTGATGCTTTTAGTAGAAAAGAAACCGGTTTAGTTACTTTCAGATATAAATTAATAGAGCCACAAAAAGAGAATTTACTTGAATACATGAAAGGAATTCTGGCAGATATGAAAACTATCGCCAACTGTAAAAACAGTAATATTATTTATGCCTGTAGCGATATTCCTGTGTTTTATCATTATGATTACCCTGAAACTGCTGCTTTTAAGCTTTTTTATTGGATGAAATCAATAATGAACATTCCTGAGCTTGAAAAGGCAAAATATAACCCTGACTTAATTGATCCGGAATTATTTGAAGTTACAAAGAACATAATAACACTTTATAAACAAATACCATCAATAGAAATTTGGACTGACCTTACGATTCATAGCACTATTAAGCAAATAGAATACTATTGGGAAGCGGGAGTATTTGAAAATGCTGACAATGCAGTTGCTGTATGCAATGGCTTATATAAATTATTATCTGACATTCAGGATAAAGCTGAGAAAACTGTTAAATATGAAGGAGGAAAAACTCCGGAAGGTTTACCTGAGAAGAATTACGAATTATATCATAGTGATATTCAGATTATAAACAATAGTGTATTAGTCAATCTTGACCAAACAAAGGCTGTTTATCTTTCACATTTCAGCTTTTACACAATGTCAACCATGAATGACATTTATAATGAGAAGACTGCAGCTTGGCTTAACTCTTTAATTAAACGTTCTGTTTTAATAAGCGGTGTAGCCGAAAAACAGAGGTATCAGTTTTTCAAGAGGATGTTTCAACTGATTGAAGATTTGAAAACGAATATATCTCAATCTGCTTCTAGTCAAGATTAACCTATTAGAAAAAGTAAAAGGCCGTAAACAGAAGTCTAACGTTATTTACCTCTTTTGTGTCAAGAACAACTCCCCTGTTATTTGGTGTTCCGTATGCTGCAGTTGTATATTCCAGTTCGGTTGAAAACTGCATTTTACCGGAAACAAATGATATGTGAGGAGATACTCTGTATAAGTATTTTATGTCATGGCCTCTGCCATAGAATTTTCCTTCAACAAAATCTGAAGCTCCGAAATTTCTGGAATAGCCCAAAAATAATCCGGTTTGAAATTGTTTCCCATATACAATATTCCACCACATTGAGAGATGATTTAATGGTGTATATGTAATATGTCCATCAGTGGGATTAATTGTGCTTTCGGCATAACCACCCATCATAAGATGCTCGCTAAGGTTTTGTCCGTAAATAGCCTTAGTTTTAATATCGAGGTTATCTTTATGATATCTCAAATATCCCATAAATGCATAAGTGCCAATATTGTTAGCAGTTTTATGAAGACTATCAGTGACAAGTTTTGGTCTCAAAACTTTATAATCGGCTGCGATGCCTGCAGTTGTGTTTTCTCTTAAATGGAACATCTGCAAATGAAAATTTGGCATTCCACTATTTCTTATATAATCGGGAGATACTCCTGCAGGACCATCATTTGAATTGTCTCTCTGAGCGATAGCGGCAGCAAGAATTCTCATTGTACCTTCTTTATATGTGACGCTTACCTGTGGATTACGGATAAAAGGTTGAAATGGGGCTCCTGTATTTAAAGAAATAACTGTAGGTACAGCTTCCGTAACAAACATTGGATGCCACCACTGCCCAAGTAATAAGTCAACTTTCTCCCACTCTAACTTCATATAAGCGTGCCTGAGTCTGAATCCGTTTATGTCGGCATTTGTTACTCCTGAGAAATCAGCTTCAATCAATCCCGATGTTTTAGCATTAAAGGCATGCGGTCCATTTATAACAGCAGCTATTCTGCTTGTAATTGCAGAAAAGTTGAATGAAGGATCTCCATAAATATCAAATCCGTTTACGTCAGGGAGTTCATTTCTTGGATATAAAAGAAAAAGATCTTCTCTGGCGGCAACAACAGAACGACTATCGTACCAGTAATCAGATTTAACAAATCCTTTTATTTTGAAAAAAGATTCTGATTCTTGTTTTTTATCTTCATTATTGTTTTCGGGTTCTTCTGAATAAACAAAATTCAATCCCCAAAACATGAGAATCAATAACCCGAATATTATTTTTCTTTTCATAGCATTATGTATTAATTACCTCAATCTCAATCTTATCCTTAATTTTACATTTCAGAATTCTTTTTTTTAAACATATAAGGCATATAAGGTCATATAAGAAAACTATCCTCAACCTGTCAGTGCCTGATACCTGATACCTGATACCTGATGCCTGATACCTGATACCTGATACCTGATATCCCTATACCCCTATACCCCTATACCTTTATACCCACCAACCTCACTACATAACTCACCACCGGATTCAACCCCAGAGAAACAAACATACCTATTGTGCCGGCCTGTGGTGAAGGCATACCGTCAATATATAAATACAGGCAAACTGCTAATCCCAATACACCTGAAGTAATGGCGCCAATTTTATTCACATTTTTACTTAATAATCCCCAAATAAAAGGTCCAAGGAAAAACGACCCTATAGCGCCCCATGAAATTCCAAGAATTGCAACAATATGGTCAAGGTTCATGTATGCCAATACTATTGAGAGAAAGATAAATACTGCACTCATAATTCTCATTAAAAGGGTCAACTTTTTGTCGGTAACATTTTTATTTATGAAACCACCATAAAAATCTTTTACCAGTGTTGAGCTGGAAACAAGAACAAGCGCTGCTAATGTTGACATTGATGCAGATAGAATTAAAAGCAAGATAATAACGTTTAAAGAAGTTGGTACTACATTTACCAGTAGTTCAGGCATTAAAATGTCAAAAATTGGTTTTCCTGCTTCGTTAAATGCAGCCGGGGTATTCGTAGGATTTAAAAATACCTGTGATGTTGAACCAATAAAATATGCCACACCTCCAATTATTATCGCAAATACTGTAGAGGCAAACATTCCTCTTTTTACAGTTGCTTTATCTTTAATAGCAAAAAACTTTTGCATAAGTTGAGGCATTGCAAACGGAGCCATGCTTGTTAGTAATACTAACGCCAGTAATGGCCACCAACCGGGAGGGCCAATTGCTTTTATTAACTTTGGATTTATCTCCTGCAAATCCGCTGCTATTTGTGGAATACCACCACCTACTTTTACAGTGCTAAAGAAAAGAATAATTACACTTACAACCATTATCATTCCGAATATCATATCTATTAGTGCCATAGATTTGTATCCACCTAAGACCAGATAAATGGCAGTAAAAAATCCCATTCCCACAAGCGCATGCCAATATTCAATCTCAAAATTTGATGTAAACAGGTATGATAGTCCCATAAATACTGCGGCCGTATATGGAATCATAAAAACGAATATTACAATGCTTGCAAGCAGTTTAAAGAGACTGGAATTATATCGTTTTTGCAAAAATTCGGGTAGAGTTGTTACATTATATTTCGCGGCAGCAGCTTTTACTCTCCAGCCAATTACCCACCATACAAGCAAAACGCCAATAAGTGCATTGAATAATGCTATCCACAAACCGGAGAAGCCGAAGTTCCAACCAATATTTCCCGCAAATCCGATAAATAAAACTGCGCTAAAATATGCAGTTCCGTATGAAAATGCACTCATCCATGGTCCAACATTTCCTCCGCCAAGAAAGAAATCGTTGAATGATTTGGTAGCTCTTAAGCCTTTTATCCCGACAAATACAATCATCAGGGCGTATAGAATCAGTACTATAATTTTTATGTCCATGTTACTTAGGTTTTAGGTATTGGGTTTTAGGTTTTGGTGTTTTCCCCCATGTCATTTCGACCTTAAGGGAGAAATCCGGTTAATCTATGCTTTCTTTCATCCACGGGACCTCTCGCTTACGCTCGAGGTGACATGCACTCACTGTCCACTTTTCACTTTCAACTTTCCACTTTCCACTCTTATCCTTGCATCTACTGCTACAACCATGTCTTCTTTGCCGAGCAATGGGTTCAAATCCATTTCCATAATTTCCGGTGCAGCTTCGAGCAGGGCAGAGAGTCTTGTTAGAATATCTGCAAATATATTTTCATTAATTACTTTCTGACCTCTCACGCCCGGAATGATTTTATAA